>JAAWIE010000086.1 GCA_022796195.1 Lawsonibacter sp.
GTTGGCCTCCACGGTGCCGCCGTCGAACTCCCACCCCACGTAGCCAGCCGTCCGCTGCTGGGTCAGCTTCTCAATGCGGGCCTTCACCCGGCGAATCTCCGCGCTGTTGTTGGACAGCTGCCAGGGCAGGAAAGGTTTGTCACCGGGGTGCCAGACCGGGGGCATATTGGCCTTCAACTTCTCGACCTGCTCCGGCGTCAGGTCGGGGCAGCCGTCCAGAGTTTTGTGCTTGCGGTAGTAGGCGTTGGTTCCCCTCATCCGCTCCTGGAGCTCTTGCAGCTTCTTCAGCTTGTCCTCCAGCTTCTGGATGGCCTCGGGGTCGTCGGCGCTGATGGGCTTCGTAATGCTCATGGTGATGTTCCTTTCTTTATTACAGTTTTTTGAGGCAATATGGTCTTAAATTCCTGCCGCATCCGGCAGGATGCAAAACAACTACCTGAGCGGGCAACGAAGATCGCACCAAAGGGAGAATCAAAAAAAGGCGCGAAGAAGGCGGCCACGATTTTATCGCAGCCGCCTTCTTCGCGCCGATCTACAGATTCAATTTATTGTGCGGCGAGCCATTCACCCACAGGCTCACCTTCGGCGGGGAAAGAGGCGGCGACAGTGCCGCACATATCGGGCGTCAATTCATCCAGCTTGCCCTTGATGAATTTCTCCCAATTTCTTTCCTTACCGGACACAAACTGATTGGCCCACACAAGGGCCTTGGTCGAAATCTTCTCAGAACTCCAGGTAGCTACAACGGAGTTCTGCCTCCCCTGCTGAGACTCCAGCCGCCGCGCAAAACGCTTGGCGTTGTTATAGAGCTGGCGGAGTCGCTCAGTCACCGCGTCGCAGAGACGGAGATAGGACTCCGCCTCGTACTTTCCTATTATCGGGGGCTCCTGGCTTACCTGGATGGCCGTCTCTCTGGGGCGGACCATCGTGATGCCGTAGGACTCCAGCATCTCAGGCGTGATGTAGTCCATGAGCCGCTCCAGGGTGAGGCCGCCCTCGTCACGGCACAGTTGCTGCCCCTGCTTCGTCACGCAATATTTTATTCCCAGCTCGTGCAGTACCCGCGAAAAATCGCAGATTCCCGGATGGAATAACATTATGATGTCCGGTGTCGGAACATCATTGACCATCCGAGTTATCTCGTATATGCAATACATAACTTGAATGCTCCCTCTCCGCTGTTTCCAGCGTATTTATGTCATTTAGCGATTTACACCACTTTAGTTTACATAATACATTATAGCACGAGGTGTAGAACAAGTCATGAACAATTTGTAAACTTGTTAAATATTTAACGATATTGCATCTGGAAAATGAGCCTTGACAGGGGCTCACATTTTCGATACCATATTGGGGAATCCACAAGGCCACTTGGGTCGGCTTCGAGAGGGCATAGTCCGCTGAGGTGGTGGCGGGAATACGCTGGAACTTATTTAGGCGGCTTTGTTCTCCGCATATTTCCTTACCCAGTCTTCCAATCCTTTTTCGTAGACCACGACTCTGTTGCCATTTGTACCCCTTAACGTACCCCTAACACGATGCCACAGAAGGAGACCGGATATAAAATTGAACTCAAAAAGTTCTAAAAAACGACCGAAATAGTCAAGAAATACACACAATTCTATTCAAGTAATTTGTATTTTATAGTTCAAGTCCTGTATCGTCCACCACAAAACCCACTCTTTTTGGGAGAAAAGAGTGGGTTTTTATAACTTTTTTGTTTGTTTTGTGTGATGGCATACCCTCTGGTCTTTCCGCTGACCACACAGAAAGCCACAGATAGGAAAAATCTTCATTTCAGAGGATATCTAGAGGATGATCGTTGCTTTTTTAATCGTCTGTATCATCATCTTCTAAATCAGGGAGCGTGTAACCCTGGAAGATGATGCTGCCAGAGGAAGCCTGGCAGCAACAGGAACAGCAGCCAGTAGAGCATAGACAGGAGCCAGGGAAAGGGGGAGCACGTAAACGCCCCAAAGTCGGAGTACAGACGGAAAGCGGCTTCACGCAAGCGGGCCTTGGCACGCAGTTCCTCATAATCTTGATTTGTATGTTTCATAGGGAAATAGCCTCCTTTTAATTTTAGGGAACTCCTCCGAGAGCACCCGGAGACCGTTGTATATCTCGACTTCGCTTTGAATGTGTGTTTTTAATGTTTCGTCATCCCGAAACAGGTCGTAATTCTCCGGCGGAAGCGGTATAATCGTGGGGCTGGTGATAAACCCCCGGCTGTGCAATACCATTGCTACGGGCTAGTTCCTTCCGGGCGGCTGCGGCAGCCGTCGGAATTTGGCAAACGACAGCGGGTGTGCTAGAATGCCTATCTAGCTGGAATTTGTCCGCAAATCAAATTCAGGAGGACAATTATGAATATAGAGCATTTGAATCGCAGTGGCGTGGATATTGCGGTTATTTCCGGCGACGGTAAGATTATCGTGGATGTACCTTCTGCCCTGGACCTAGCCATGACCGTAAAGTATGAGACCGGCGCGGCAAGTATCGTCCTGGACAAGGCCCTGGTCTGCGAGGATTTTTTCATCCTTAGTACAGGCATCGCGGGGGAAATTCTCCAAAAATTTATCAACTACCATGTGCGGGCCGCGATTTACGGCGACTACTCCCATTACACCAGTAAACCTTTGAGGGACTTTATCTATGAATCCAACCATGGCAAGGACTTCTTCTTTGTGGCAACCAAGGAGGAGGCCATACAGAAACTAGCTCAAGCACAATAACAACCGCGTACAAATTCCGGCAAAACGGGCGGCTGTCCATATTGGACAGCCGCCCATTCCCTTATACCAGCCGCACCGTTACTTGGTCCCCCTGGGCGGAGACGCACAGAGTATCCCCTTTTTTCAGCTGGCCGGTGAGCATCAGGTCGGCGGCGGGGTCCTCCACCAGATTGGCAATGGCCCGGCGGAGGGGGCGTGCGCCGTACTCCCGGTTGCTCCCTTTGCCCGCCAGAAGGGAGACAGCCTCCTCTTCCACAGCCATAGCAATGCCCAGTTTGTCCAGTCTCCGGCGGGTTTCGCTCAGAAGCTGGCGGGTGATGGCGTTGAGGGTCGGCCCGTCCAAGGGGTGGAAGACCAAGGTGGCATCCAGACGGTTGAGGAATTCCGGAGCAAAGGTGTTTCCGGCATCGGACAGCACCGCTCGTTCTAGTTCTTCCCGCTCTGCCTCGCCCCCGGCGGCAAAGCCCAGTCGTTTTCCTTTGGCGAACCGCTGGGCCCCCAAGTTGGAGGTCATCACCAGTACAGTGTTGCGAAAGTCGGTTTTCCTACCCTGGGCGTCGGTGAGGACGCCTTCCTCCATTACCTGGAGAAGAAGGGACCAGATGTCGTGGTGGGCCTTCTCCAGCTCGTCCAGCAGGACCACCGACCAGGGGTGCCGCCGCACCCGCTCGGTGAGCTGTCCGCCCTCCTCGTGGCCCACGTAGCCTGGAGGAGAGCCAATGAGGCGGGAGACAGTGTGAGCCTCCATATACTCGGACATATCAAAGCGGAGCAGGGCCTCCTCGCTGCCAAAGAGGGCGGCGGCGAGGGAGCGGCACAGCTGGGTCTTGCCCACTCCACTGGGGCCCAGCAGCAGGAAACAGCCTACCGGGCGGCGAGGGTCCTTCAGCCCCAGACGGCCCCGGCGGATGGCTTTGGCCACCGTCTCCACCGCCCGGTCCTGGCCTAGAATGTGGCGGTGAAGCTGGATGTCCAGCTCAGCCAGAGCCTTGCGGTCGGCCTCATCCGGGTCGCTGATGGGTACCCCGGTCCATTGGGAAAGCACCGCCTGAATATGGTGGGCCTCCACCGCAAACTGCCCCTGGCCCGACTGCCATTTCTGCCGGTCCCGTTCCAGTTCCCGGCGGAAGTCCCGTTCCACGTTGCGCAGAATGGCCGCCTGTTCAAAGTCCTGCCGGCGCACCGCGTCGGCCAGCTGGCGGCTGGCCTGCGATACCCGGCCCTCCAGCCGTTGAAGCTCCGGGGGCAGGGCCTTGCCGGACAGCCGGGCCTGAGCCGCCGCTTCGTCCACCAGATCGATGGCCTTGTCGGGGAGAAACCGCTGGGGCAGGTAGCGGCAGGACAGGTCCACCGCCGCCTCCAGGGCGCTGTCCGAGATAATCAGGTGGTGGTGGGTCTCGTACCGGCCTCGGAGCCCCTGTAAAATTTCCAGTGCCTCCGTCCGGGTGGGCTCCTTCACTGTGATGGGCTGGAAACGGCGTTCCAGAGCGGCGTCCTTTTCGATATATTTCCGGTACTCGTCGATGGTGGTGGCCCCGATGACCTGCAGTTCCCCCCGGCTGAGGGCGGGTTTAAGGATGTTGGCGGCGTCGATGGCCCCTTCGGCGCTCCCCGCCCCCACAATGGTGTGGAGTTCGTCGATAAACAGGATGATGTTGCCCGCCCGGCGCACCTCTTGAAGGACATGCTTTAGTTTCTCCTCAAACTCCCCCCGGTATTTGGTGCCCGCCACCATGGCGGACAGGTCCAGGGCATACACCCGTTTGCCCAGCAGATGTTGGGGGGCCGTACCCTCGGCGATGGCCAGAGCCAGCCCCTCCACCACGGCGGTCTTGCCCACTCCCGGTTCGCCGATGAGGGCCGGGTTGTTTTTGGTCCGGCGGGAGAGAATTTGAAACAGCCGGTCCAGCTCCGTTTTCCGGCCGATCACCGGGTCCAGGCGCCCCTCCCCAGCCATGCGGGTCAGGTCTCGGGCGCACTGGTCCAGCTGTCGAGTCTCTCGGTCGGGCCGGGGCTCCGGTTCCCGCACCCGGGGTTTGGGGACCGGTTCCTCTCCGCCCAGGGAGGCGGAGACCGAGCGGTACAGTTCTGACCCGTCCACCCCGCAGTGGGCCAGCAGGCGGACCGCCCCGCTGGTTTTGGCCCGCAGCAGGCCCAACAAAAGGTGTTCCGAGTTGACTGCCCCCTGCCCCAGCCGGCGGCTCTCCTCCACTGCACCCTGGATGGCCAGACAGCAGTTTGGGGTGAGCCCCTGATGGATGGAGCGGGCGGGCACCCCTGTCCCCACCCGCTGGGCGATGGCGGCGCGCAGGGCCTGACTGTCTGCCCCCGCCCGCCGCAGGGCCATGGCGGCGGGGCTGAACTCCTGGCCTGCCAGCCCCAGCAGAAGATGTTCGCTGCCCACATAGCTGTGTCCCAGCCGGGCGGCGTTCTCCTGGGCCAGCCGGATGGCGCCCAGGGCAGTGGATGTGAATTGGCTGTCTGCCATGGTAAAATCACCTCAAAACAAGTCTTTTTACCATCTTGCCCCAATTGGATGGGCTTTAGCCATGGAAGAGCTTCCCCTAGGTGTGCCTTTTTGAAAATCTCCAAAAATAAACATTGCATTTTTCAAAAAATGTGCTAGAATAGGGAGTACCATTTTAATGGAGGTGTACATATCATGGCCTATGTTATTAGTGACGCTTGCATCAGCTGCGGTTCCTGCGCGGATGGCTGCCCTGTGGGCGCGATCTCTCAGGGCGACTCCCAGTACGTCATCGACGCCGGCGCCTGCATCGATTGCGGCTCCTGCTCTGGCACCTGCCCTATGGGTGCAATTTCCCAGGGCTAAAACCAGAAAAAACAACGCCGGCTTTGCCGGCGTTGTTTTTTTGCGCAAAGAAAGAATAGGGCAATTGTTTTTCTTTACTTTCTCCCAAAAATCTCTTATAATAGGGGGCATCTGACCAAAAGTGACAATCTGGGAAGGGAGTTCTGTCCATGTCTCTGCATTGCCTCCGCCTGGGCGCGTGTCTGGCCGCGCTGGCGTTGACCTTGAGTGTCTCCAGCTCCTCCGTTTTACTGGAAGAAGACATCCGCTCCGCCGCGCAGCGGTCGGAGCGTCCCGCCGCAGCCAGCGGGACGCTTATGATGGAGTCGGTTCCCGCTATGCTTCCAGAGCCGGATCCCCGGCCCGTCCTCACCCAGGAAGATGTGGATCAGGCTCTGGCCGAGGTGATGGAGGACTTTACGGCCGCCGCTGTGTCGGTGGCTACGGTGGAGCGGGGACAGCTCAGTCAGTCTGGGGCCTGGGGTTGGGCGGTTAAGGACGAGCGGGAGATGACCCCAGACACCAAAATGCGGGTTGCTTCCCTCAGCAAGGTGGTGGTTGCGATGTGCGCCATGGCTATGGAGGAGGAGGGGCTGTTGGATTTAGACGCCCCTCTCAGCGACTACTGGGGGCCCGGGGTCCGAAACCCATACAGCAAAGGCCAGCCTTCCGCCCGCACGCTGATGACGCACACCTCTTCTCTGCGGGACCTGGAAACCACCCGGGGACTGTCCCGGCTCCAGAGCCTTCTGCGCAGCGCCTACAGCTGGCGGAGCATGGAACCGGGCAGCTGGGGCTATTGGTACTACAGTAATTTTGGGGTATGTGTGCTGGGCACCACACTGGAGCTGGCCTGTAACGGCCTGTTGGAGGACTATCTTCAGGCACATATCCTCCAGCCCCTGGGCGTGGACGCCTCTTTTTTTGCGGAAACCCTGGCCCCGGAGCAGCTGGCTGCCCTCTACACCACCGGAGGAGTCGGTCGCTCCATCGCGGAACAAATCGCCCAGTCTACTCCAACTCAGATCGGTCAGTCGGCCTCTTACTTCCCCGGCGGCTTCACAGCCAGCGCCGTCGACATGGCAAAACTGGCTGCCGTTCTGGCGAACGACGGGGTGTATAAAACGCCCATCTACTCCTATGTTGAGACAGCCTCGGATGAGGAGCAGGGCCTCGTGCGGGTCGTTTTGCGTATGATGGAACCACAGTACATCCAGACGCGCATTCTCTCGGAGGCGTCGGTGGAGGCCATGGAGACCCCTTACTTTACCGTGGACCCGGTCACCTCCACCCCCTTTGAACAGTGCCTGATCCTCCGGCGGCAGGAGGACATCTTGGGCCAGGACGTCCTATACTACCACACCGGGAGCGCCTATGGAGTGTTCACGCTGATGACCTACAACCCGGATACCCAAAACGGCGTGGTGGTCCTCACCACCGGCGCCCCCCGCAGTACCGACGAACGGGGCCTGTACTCCCTGTGTGCCAGCCTGTCCGGCAAGCTCTATGAAAAAATGGATCGCGGCGGGCCGAATCAGCCCGCCGCCTAGCGTGCGTTTTTGGGTCTTAGTTTTCCGGCAGAAGGGTCTTTCGTTTGCGGAGGAACAGGGTCAGGGTAGTTGCAGAGGCCAGAATATCGGCCACCGGTTCCGCCACATAGATACCGAGGACGCTGTGCGTTGCCAGAGGCAGGAGAATTGCCAGCGGGACCAGCAAAATCACCTTGCGAAGCAAGGCCAGAAACAGGCTGGTCTTGGCCTGACCCATAGCCATAAAGGCGGTCTGACAGGCGATCTGCGCCCCGAAAGCCCAAATACCTCCAAAGAAGATGGGCATAACCCGGCCCACCAGTTCCACCAGTTCTTGGTCGTCGTTGAAAATCAGGGCCAGCTGCTGGGGAAAGAGGGTCACCACCAGACAGGCGGAGACAGTTACGGTCAGGGTGGTGCGCAGCAGCAGGCGGAAGGTCTGCCTCACCCGGGCGTAATTTTTGGCGCCAAAGTTGTAGCTCATGATGGGCTGAACCCCCTGCGTGATGCCCTGCACCGGCATTACCACCATCTGCATCACGCTTTGCATCACCGTGACGGTGCCCACATATAGATCGCCGCCGTAAAATTGCAGGCCGGAGTTGAGTACCACCGTCACCAGACTTTCAGTGGACTGCATGATAAAGGGGGCGATCCCCAGGGCGGCGATTTTTCCGACCACTGCGCGCTCCAGCTTCATGTTGGCTGGACGGATGCGCAGTCCCGACCAGCCGGAACAGAGAAAGCCCACGACCCAGCAGGCGCTTACCCCTTGAGACAGGATGGTAGCCAGAGCCGCCCCCTTTACCCCCATTTGGAACACAAAGATGAAGAGAGGATCCAAGAGGATGTTCAGAATTGCCCCGATGAGCACCGAGCACATGGCCACCAGAGCCTGGCCCTGGGCGGTAATGTAGGCGTTCAGCCCCAGGGCCAGCTGGACAAAAACGGTACCGGCCAGATAGATGGAGATGTAATCCAGCGCGTAGCCGATGGTGGCCTCCGAAGCGCCAAAGGCCATCAGCGCCGGTTCTTTGACGATGGAAAATACTGCGGTCAATACGGCGGCCAAAAGCAGCAGCAAGGTGGTGGAATTACCCAGAATCTTTTCTGCTCCCGCCCGGTCGCCGGAGCCCAGGCGGATGGAGGCCAGCGGTGCGCCGCCCATACCAGCAAAGGCGGTAAAAGCGGAGATCAGCATAAGGATGGGGAAGGTGACGCCCAGACCGGTGAGGGCAGTGCGGCCTACCTCTGGGATGTGACCAATATAGATGCGGTCCACAATGTTGTAGAGCATGTTGATGAGCTGGGCGGCCACTGCGGGCAGGGCCAATTTGACCATCAGCGGGCCGATCGAGGCGCTGGCCAGCGCCTCCTCGCTTCTGTGAGACTGGGACAAAATAATTTCCTCCAATACAATCTGCGCCGTTGGACAAAGGCGCGCACGGTTTATAGGGAACAGGGACAGTATAGCATCGTTTGATGAAACCTGGAAGGGGAGGGCATTGAACCGGGATGGCTTTGGAGTTTCGTTGACCTCACATTCCGTTTCAATGCTCCATTTACCGTGCCCCTGCTTATGATAACACAGGGGGAGTATCCTTGCAACCGCCCTGGGCACAATCTGCGCGGCTGGGCTGCACCCCCTTGCGTTTTACGGCAGAAGTGCTATAATAAATATGTGGTTATCCCTTTTAATCAGCCAGAGGAAAAGCCCGGATTATGGGATATATCAGAGAATATAATTAGGCCATGAACCAAAAATGGAGGGAACGGGT
>JAAWIE010000087.1 GCA_022796195.1 Lawsonibacter sp.
ACGAGCTGAAGGCCCAGGGCAAAATCAAGGCCATCGGCGCGGCCAACGTGACCCCCGCCCAGGTGGAGGAGTACCTCAAGTGGGGCAGCCTAGACATTGTGCAGGCCAAGTACTCCGTGCTGGACCGGGAGGTGGAGAAGGAGCTGCTCCCCATCTGCAAGGCCCACGGCGTGGCCCTCCAGGCCTACTCCCCCCTGGAGATGGGCCTGCTCACCGGCGCGCTCCCCCGGGACTACAAGCCGGTGGGCGCTCAGATCCCCAAGAAATGGTTTCAGCCCGAAAACCTGCCCAAGGTCTTCGACTACCTGGACCGGCTGAAACCCCTCACCGAGAAATACCAGTGCTCCATTGCCGACATCAACATGGCCTGGATTCTGGCCCAGGACGAGAAGGTGGTCCTGCTCAGCGGCGCCACCACGGCGGACCAGATCAGTCAAAATGTCCGCTCAACCCAGATCGACCTGAGCCCGGAGGACGTGGCCCTCATCCGCGGCATGGCGGAGGAGCTGGGCTGAGATGGACAGGGCCTGTGAAATCGTCATTTTGGGCGCGGCCATCACCGACCTGCAAATCTACCCCGTCAGCAAGTCTGTGGTGGATGTGGCCTCTTACCCCGCAGAGCAGATGGTCTGGACCGTGGGGGGCGACACCCTGAACGAGGCCACCATTTTGACCCGCCTGGGCCACAGGGTCCGCATGATAAGCTGCATTGGCGACGACGCGCCGGGCGCTATGATTCTGGAGCACTGCCGGGAAAATCACATCGACACCGCGTTTCTGAATCGGGATCCCACCAAGACAACCGCTATCAACGTGGGGCTGATTTGGAAGGACGGAGAGCGCACCTTCCTCAACAACAGGAGCGGCAGCTTGTGGACCTTCTCCCCGGAGGATGTGGACCTGAGCGCTGTCTCTGAGGGGAAAATCCTCTCCTTCGCCAGCATTTTCAACAATCCCCTGCTGGACGGTCCCTTCCTGCTGGAGCTGTTCCGCACCGCCGCCGCCCGGGAAATGACCATCTGCGCCGACATGGTGGCTCCCAAGCGGGGGGAGACCCTGGAGGATGTGCGGGAGGCCCTGGCTCTGGTGGACTACTTCTTCCCCAACTACGAAGAGGCGGCCCGGCTCACCGGCGAGACCGGCATTGACGCCATCGCCGACGCCCTGCTGGACCTGGGCGTGAAGAACGTCCTGCTGAAAATCGGGAGGCAGGGCTGTCTGGTAAAGAACCGGCAGCGGCGGCTTATCGTCCCCGCCTACCCCGACGCCCGCTGTGTGGACACCACCGGCGCGGGGGACAACTTCGCCTCCGGCTTCATCTGCGGCCTGCTGGAGGGGCTGACCCTGGAGGAGTGCGCCCAGCTGGCCAACTGCGCCGCCTCCCTGGCCATTGAGGCGGTGGGGGCCACCCAGGGGGTCCAAAGCCGGAAACAGGTGGAGGCGCGTCTGGCAGATTACCTGCAAAAAACAAATAAATAGGCTCAAACAGAATACCGAGAGGCAAAAACGGAAAATTTTCCTTGCTCATTGGGGAAAGAGGCGGTATAATAGCGTTAAGATTTTGTGAATTGATTGTGTGAGGGAACATTATGGCACAGAAGGACAGGCTGGAGAGCATCCGCAATTCCATTCAGCTGGAGAAAAAACTGACCGTCTCCCAGCTGAGCCGGGACTTGGGCGTAACGGAGGAGACCATCCGCAGAGACCTGGAAAAGCTGGAGCAGGAGGGCGTCCTGACGCGGACCCACGGCGGCGCGGTACTCAACGCGCAGAGCGTCTCAGAGAACATCGACTACCTGGTGCGGGCCAACCACAACCGGCGGGAGAAGGAGATCATGGGACGTCTGGCCGTCTCGGTTATCCCGGACCGGGCCAGCATCTGCGCCGACGCCAGCTCCACGGTGATGGAGGCGGTGCGCCTGCTGAAGGGCCAGCCGGATATCACGTTGCTGACCAACTCGGTCCAGATCATCAATGAACTGCACCAGTCCGCCTTCACGGTGGTATCCACCGGGGGGACGGTAAACAAAAACACCTTCTCCATGCAGGGGAAGGCGGTGCGCAAAATTTTAACGGACTATTATGTGGATATCGTCCTCATCAGCTGCAAGGCGCTGAACCTGAACGGCGGCATCTTCGACTCCAACGAGGAGGAGGGGGAGCTGAAGCGGCTGATGGTGGAGCGGGGTCAGAAGGTGATCCTGATCGCCGACCACTCCAAGTTCGACCGGGTCGCGTTCATCAAGGTGATGGACCTGGACAAGCTGGATGTGTTGGTCACCGACCGGGAGCCCTCCCCCGAGTGGAAGGCCCTGTGTCAGGAAAAAAACATCCGGCTGGTCGTCCCCAACGGCAGTGCGGAATAGAACCCGCATCTCGTCTGTCTCACCAACGGCGTTCTGTTTTATCAGAACGCCGTTGGTTTTTGTTTTTCCTTTGAATCAAAGATTTTCTCAATAAACGTCATCTTTCTTCTTTGAATCAAACTATTTCAGAAGAATGTGTGTCCGTTTCAGGGATATCCACCATAAACTCCCCCGTTGATTCTGTATTATCAACATAATAAGTCTTTGATAATTGTTGAAAACGGATAAAACTTATTTGAACAAGAAAATTATATTGACAATTCAAACATCTTATTGTAAAGTTAAAACAGGATTTATCGGTAAAAGTGCAAAAAGCGATCATTCAAAAAGGAGGTATATCTTGTGGCATTGAAGAAGCGTAAGGTACAGGCAGTGGGACCGCCTAGAAACAGCCTGGGCGGCCGGCTCCGAAGAGAATGGCACCACAACAAACAGGTCTACATCATTCTGCTCCCGGTGGTCGCCTACTTCATTATCTTCCATTACATTCCCATGCTGGGTGTTCAGATCGCTTTCCGGGATTACAGCATTGCCGGCGGCATCTGGGGCAGTAAATGGGTCGGCCTGAAGCACTTTAAAAACTATTTCCACAGCTACTACTTCGGCCGTCTGATTAAAAACACTGTTCTGCTCAGCGTCTTTAATATCCTCCTCAGCTTCCCCGCCCCCATTATCCTGGCGCTGCTCATCAACGAGGTCCGCAACGCCAAGTTTAAGCGGATTGTGCAGACCGTCACCTATCTCCCCCACTTTATCTCCATCGTGATCGTGTGCGCGCTGCTGCGGGATTTCTTCTCCAGCACCGGTCTCATCAATCAGCTGCTGGGCACCAACATCGACTTCTTCAACAAAGAGGAGTGGTTCCGTCCCCTATATATCCTGTCGGGCATCTGGCAGGAGGTGGGCTGGGGCTCCATTGTCTACTTATCCGCCATCACCTCCATTGACAACAGCCTCTATGAGGCCGCCGAGGCCGACGGCGCCAACCGCTTTGACAAGCTCATTCACGTGACCCTCCCCGGCATCGCCACCACCATCTCCGTCATGTTCATCCTCCGGGTTGGCCGGGTTATGACGGTGGGGGCGGACAAGGTGCTGCTGATGTACAACGAGAGCATCTACACCACAGCGGACATCATCTCCACCTTCGTCTACCGCCAGGGCCTGCTCAACCGGGACTACAGCTATACCGCAGCAGTGGATCTGGTCAACTCCCTGGTCAACTGCGTCATCCTGGTGGGCGCCAACAAGATTAGCAAAAAAATCAGCGGAAGCGGACTTTGGTAAGGGGGCGCGGACCATGAGAAAAAACAAGATTAAAACCTTTGACGTCATCAACACCATCATCCTGTGCGCCCTGATGCTGATCTGCGTCTACCCGTTCATCTATGTCATCTTCGCCTCCTTCAGCGAGCCCTGGGAACTGACCATGCACCGGGGCCTGCTGCTCAGACCTCTGGGCTTCACCCTGGAGGGCTACAAGGCGGTATTTGCCAACCGTCAGATCTGGTCGGGCTACTTCACGACCCTGTTCAACCTGGTGGTGGGCACCACCATCAATATTTTCCTGACCCTGCTGGCGGCCTACGGCATCTCCCGAAAAGACCTGATGCTCCGCAAGCCGCTGACCATTATAATCGTCTTCACCATGTTCTTCAACAGCGGCATCATCCCCCGCTTCCTGGTGGTCCAGAAGCTGGGCCTGTTTGATACCCGTATGGCCATGATCCTGCCCACCGCCATCAATGTGTTCAACCTGGTCATCATGCGCACCGCCATCGAGGGCATCCCCAGCGAGCTGGAGGAGGCGGCGCTGCTGGACGGGGCAAACCATTTCACAATCCTCTTTAAAATCATAACCCCGCTGATTAAATCAACTCTGGCGGTGCTGGTGCTGTACTACGGCGTGACCCACTGGAACCAGTGGTATCAGGCCCTGATGTACGTCCAGAGCCGGGAGCTGTACCCCCTCCAGCTGGTGCTGCGGGAAATTTTGATTGGCAGCTCCACTGAGGCTATGACCAGCGGCGCGGTGGACTCCCTGGGCGACAGCTTCATGCTGGGCGAGGTCATCAAATACGCCACCATTATCGTGGCCACCGTCCCCATCCTGACCATCTACCCCATGCTCCAAAAGCACTTCGTCAAGGGCGTGATGGTGGGCGCAGTCAAGGGTTGACCTGAGACACCGTTTCAAATATAATATAGGAGGTAATCAAATGAAAAAACGGATTTTCACAAAGCGTCTGCTCAGCGGACTACTGTCTGCCGTCCTGCTCACCGGCGCGCTGGCCGGCTGCGGCGGAAAGAACGACCCCCAGAGCAGCGGCTCGGGGGGCGGCTCCGGGGAGCTGACCTACTGGATCAAGATGGACGCCACCAAGATCAGCCCCACCACCGACGATTTCGGCACCATCCTCTGCTACCAGGAGATGGCCAAAAACACCGGCGTCAACGTCAAGTTCATCCATCCCCCCGCCGGCCAGGAGGACGACTCCTTCAACATTATGATCTCCGGCGGCCAGTGGCCCGACCTGATCCACTGGGACTGGGGCAACAGCATGAGCGGCGGCCCGGACAAGGCCATTGAGGACGGCATCATTATGGACCTGACCGACCTTATCGATGAAAAATGCCCCAACCTAAAGGCCTTCCTGGACGAGTACCCCGAGATTCGCGCCGCCATGACCACCGACGAGGGCCACATCTACTGCTTCCCCAATGTCTACCCCTACTTCGAGGACGACACCCTCATCGTGGCCAACCGGGGCTACCAGATCCGCAAGGACTGGCTGGCGGAGGCCGGATTGAGCGCCCCTGAGACCATTGACGACTGGTATCAGATGCTCAAAGCCTTCAAGGCCAGGGGGACCAACGCGGCGGGTCAGGAGATCTACCCCATGGTGTCTCAGCAGCTGTCCTCCAAGACCAGTATGCTCCGCACCTTTGCCAACGCCTGGGGCGGCCTGGACTACGACTTCTACGTGGACAACGGCGTGGTCAAGTACGGCCCCATCCAGCCCGAGTTCAAGGAGTACCTGGCCACCATGCGCCAGTGGTACGCTGAGGGGCTTATCAACCCCAACTTCTCCACCATCGACCTGAAGGAAGTCAACGCCATGGTCACCAACGAGCAGACCGGCGCCTGGTTCTACGGTCTGGGCGCGGGCATGGGCGTGTACATCAAGGCCTTTGGCGAGGACGAGAGCAAAATTGCCGGCATTAAATTCCCCGTGGTGAACAAGGGGGACACCCCCAAGTACACCATCCTGGACAACTACCCCTTCGTGGGCCTGGGCGCCGCCATCTCCACCAACTGCAAGGACGTGGACGCGGCCTGCAAGTGGCTGGACTATCACTACAGCGATGAGGGCCGGATGCTGATGAACTGGGGCGTCCAGGGCGTCAGCTATGACCTGGACGAGAACGGCGAGCCCTACTTCCTGGACACCGTCCTCCACGACCCCGACGGCCTGTCGGTGGACGTGGCTCTGGGCAAGTACACCATGGTCTCCCAGCTGGACGCCATCGCCAAGGACCACCGGGTTGAGGCCATCCGGATGTGGAGCTACGACTCTCAGCGGGAGGCGTCCCAGCAGTGGAACGCGGCAGACTTCTCCTACCGCTATCCGCCCACCGCCACCAAGACTCCCGATGAGGCTTCGGAGTACACTTTCATTATGAGCGACATCGACACCTACCGCAATGAAAACCTGGTCCGCTTCATTGTGGGCACCGAACCGCTGGAGAACTTCGACAGCTTTGTGGAGACCCTGAACAAAATGAACATCGACCGGGCCACCGAGATCATGCAGGCCTCCTACGACCGGCTCCAGGCCAGAATGGACGGCTGACACACATCGTTTTTTTGAGGGACCGGCTTGCCGGTCCCTCTCCATACCCGCAAACCGCCGCAGAACAGGAGGTACAAGAGTTGAACGGGATTTTTCGCTACGACAGCCCGGTCATGGAGTTTTTCTCCTGCGTGGCTGACCTGATGATCCTGAATGTGATCACCTTGGTCTCCATGCTCCCGCTGGTCACCGTGGGCGCCGCCCTCACCGCAATGCACCGCGTCCTGCTGGACATGGTGCGGGAACGGGAACACCACGTGGTCCGCTCCTACTTCCAGACCTTCCGGAGCAATTTCAAGCAGGCGACCCTGCTCTGGGGGATTATGGCGGCGGTGGGAATCGGACTGTTTTTGGATATCCGCATTCTGCGGGGCGGCGGACTGCCCGGGGCCGTCCTCACAGTGATCCTGGGGGCCGCGTCCTTCTTCTGGTACCTGACCTTCCTCTACCTCTTCCCCCTCCAGGCCCATTTCGAAAACCGAATGCGGGATACGCTGAAAAATGCCCTGCTGATGTCCATTGCCGCCTTCCCCCGCACCCTGGGAATACTGGCCGCCAGCTCCCTCCCCGTCCTCCTGGTCCTCCTGCTGGACGCCCGCTGCCTGCCAATCCTCTTCTTTCTTGGCGCTGTGGGACCGGGCTACCTGTCCGCCCTGCTGTACAGCCCCTACTTAAAGCGCTTTGAGCCGGACGAGGAGTAGGTTATACGTTAAAACCGTGCAGTCTCAGGCTGTTTTCCCTTGAGACTGCACGGTTTTTTATCCATTGAGCGCCCATGACGCCGGGGTCAGCCCCCCACCAAAATCGCCATATGCGCCAGAGTGGCGCTGTCGTTTTTAAACATCTCGTCCCGGAGCTGAGTGCGCCGGACTTCATTGTGAATCAACCCCCGGCTGGCCCGGACAATAGCGTGGAACAGCCGTGCCCGGCTGACTTCTTTATCCATGGAACAGACGGAGGCAAAGCGGTAAAAGCTGTACAAATCGCACAGATTGACATAGCTCTTCCACATTTCCTGGGGGGTATCCAAGCGGGGCAGAGACAAATGGAATGCAACGCTCACCATCAGGTTTTCCAAAAAGTGTTCCGAATGGTCCATAAGCTCGTACAGCTGTTTCTCCATCTCGTTATAATGGCTGATGTTGATAGTTACGGTCGCATGATTTATGTTCAGATTTTCCAGAGGGGTATCACCTATAACGGAAGACATCAGTTCTCCGGACATCTTGGAACCAAAGGATGTAAACAGTCTAAACAGCAGCTGAACGTTATTGCTTAAAAACATCTGAGTATTATTGGGCATTTTCCCCAAATCCTCCGCCAGCGGAGCGGGGTTCTGGAGCAGAGCGTTCCAATGGGCCAGGACGCGGTCCAGGGCGGCCTCGTCGTTCCAGTCCAGCCCCATCAGCTGCTGGTTCATCAGGCCCAGGAGCAGGAAGCGCTGGGAGAGGGGCAGAGCCCGAGCCTGAAGGGCGTCAATCCACAGTGCCCGAACGGTGAAAAAACGTATTTCCATGGGGTTCTTGGGCCAAAAGATTTTATACTTTTCTTTTGACAGGGGGTCCTCAACAAAATCCACCCCTTCCTTCAGGTCCCAGAGCTGGGCCAGAACCCCCTCACAGGAGGGAGAGAGGGAGTATTCCAGGGCGGCAGGGGTGTAGGTCTTTCGGCGGGGATATTTGCGGCACACATTGGGCAGGACATTTTCCCCACACTCCAGTTGGAGGCGGCACAGCCCTTCGGGGGTTTGGCAGGTGCAGTGGTTGGTCAGGGTTTTAAACTCCGCATACATATCATGATGTGCCTGCTCCCGCAGGCGGCACATCCCTTTTTCCAACAGTGCTTCCAGTTCCGGGCTTTTGGGGGCATGTTTAATGGCCAAATAATCTTTTTTGTTAAATTCTACCTTCCAATGCGCACAGCAGGTATCCTGGCAAGCTCCCATAATACAATGGAAATCCTTATAATAGGCGGGCATAAGGGCGGTTTTGATGGGGATTTGTTTTTCAGACATGGTAACACCTCAAATATGGCAGTTTCTGTAGGGGCCAATGCAGCACCGCAAAAGTGAGCCGCCCGCCCCCTTTGGCAAAGGGGGTGCCTGAGCGAAGCGAGGGCGGGGGATTGTCTTAGGAGCACTACCTTCTATTTCAGATTCCAAGTAGAAGCAGTGCCTGCCGGTCAATCCCGGCCCGCTTCGCGGAGCCCCTTTTCAAAGGGGCCAGGCCGCCTGCGGGCGGGACGAGGGATGAGCCCTGCGAAGCAGGGCCACACAAGCGGCGAAGCCGCTTGCCCCCTTTGGCAAAGGGGGTGCCTGAGCGAAGCGAGGGCGGGGGATTGTCTTAGGAGTACTACCTTCTATTTCAGATTCCAAGTAGAAGCAGTGCCAGCAGATCAATCCCCACCGCTTCGCGGAGCCCCTTTTCAAAGGGGCCAGGCCGCCTGCGGGCGGGACGAGGGA
>JAAWIE010000088.1 GCA_022796195.1 Lawsonibacter sp.
AGTAGAGAAAAAGTGGTTCTTGGACAGCAGATGCAGGCACAGGATGGCGGGCAGATAGAGGGAAATTGGAAGAAGGGTGGCTGTCAATTCCAAGCTGCGCTCCCAGGAGAACAGCGCCAGCTGGACCCCGCACTCCACCGCCAGAAAGCCCAGTGCTGCCCACTGGGTAACACACGAGGAGTATTTGGACTCCAGAAGGAACCACAGGCTCAGAAGAAAGACCAGGGGTGGGACAGCGGCTTCGACAGACCGCAGACAATATATAGCATCCATGAAAGTTCCTCCTTCGATATACAGAACAATAGACATTTTATATCATAACACAATTTATCCCCAGTGCAAATGTCAATTCACGCAGGAAACACATCATTTCACGGAAAATTTGTGCAGGAGTGTCCTTTTTTTAATATGATCCTTTCAGTATGTTTTGGAGGGGGGAAACAAAACTCGGACAGCACGGAAGGAGGACATAGATCATAGCGGAGCGGTATTCCAAACGGGGAGCATCCCCGTTTGGACGGTAAAGGGCCTTTACCGTCCAAAACTATTACCTCAAAACAGTTGACAAGGAGGACACGTGATGAAAAAAAGAGTGACCGCCATGTTACTTACACTGTGCATGGCGCTGGGCATGGTTCCAGTCACGGCTCTGCCCGCTTCGGCGGCGGAACCGGAGACCGCCTATGAGCAGACGGAATCTCTGCTCGAACCGGCGGTGGAACCGGAACCCGCCTACGGGCAGGACGAATCTCTGCCTGAACCGGCGGCAGAGACGCGGGCTGCCTCGTCGATTCAGCAGGAACTGGAGGATGTTCGGGAGCAGGTGTCCCTGCGCGGCTCCGGTAAGCCGGCGCCCAAACTCCCCACAGATTTTGAACTGGAGAAGAATGGCTTTGTTTTGCACTTCGGCATGGATATCGGTAACCGGTATTCCTATGACGGCCACGACCTGATTGGGAAGGGCAAACCGGCGACCATCAGCGTGAACAGCAGCGGTACAAATGGTCAGTTTAACCACTCCGTGGAATTATACCATATGGCCGTTGAAAGCCAGATGATGGGCGCCGGCCAGTCACAGCAGCTGAGCGGCAGTGCGGTGCCTTCGGACGGCGGCACCGCCAGACTTACGGTGCGTGAGGACGGGAGCGACCGGTTCCGCAGTTCCAACATCGGCTATGTTCCCTTTGCGCTGTCGGTCTGGGTCCCGGCGCAGACCACCAAAACGGTACGCTTCGAATTTGACGGCACATCTCAGCGGAACAGCAAGGGCGAAGCGGGCTACTATGTGGAGTTGTTCCACTGGGGCGACAGCTACAGCGACACGAATGCGGTGAACACCACGTTCATGACCGGCGACACCGGCAGCCCCAGCACCACCAGTGCGGGCGAAGTTCTGGTTCCCAACGGGATGCCGTCCAACCGGCGTGCCTACTGGAACACCAGCGGCGGCGGCAGGTTCCTGACCCAGAAGGACGTGACTTACACCAACAACGGCTCCCAGGGCAAGTGGGTAACTCAATATTTTGGGTTTTACACCGGTGTCGGGCGCAGTTCCTCCCTGCTGGGCAGCTACCATCACAAGCTGGAGAGCACGGTAAAGATCACGGAAAAGGTCCTCTCCGAGCAGCGGCTTTCCGCTCCTGTGGTAAGGCTGGAGCAGGACACTTCAGGTAACGGTTCAATCGAACCCGGCGAGATCAAAGAGTACCATTCCCTTGACGAAGCTCTGGAGGCGTTCAACCGCTTTGACGATTACAATACCGCTCCCAACCGCCTGGTACTTTTGCAGGATGTGACGCCTCTGTATGGCCGGAGCGTACTGACTCAGGCGGGAACGATTGATCTGAACGGCCACACCTGGTCGGCCAACACCATAGAAGTCAAGGCCACGCGTCAGCTCACGTTCGAAAACGGCACCCTGAAGAGCCTGACGTCCGATTGGGACACGTTCCTTACGGTAGAAAGAAAAGGCAGGCTTTATCTGTACTCAAATGTTAAGGTGGAGCACAGCAACCCAGCGGGCACGGCGGTCCGCGTTGCGGGCATTCTGGATATGCATGAAAGCGCCAGCATCACGAGCAGCGGCGTGGCGCTGTCCCTGTACGGCGAGGGGAAGATCGCGGACACGGTCGGCGAGGGGTATCTGCGGCCGCTGAGTGGCAAGGGTTCCCCGACGATCGAGGGCGATGTGGTGGACATCAAACTGGTGAACGGCGGCAGGATCCATCTGGATCAGGCGCTGACCAAAAAATACACCCTGACCGTCGACCGGCGGCCCACACAGACAAGCCCGGTGTTCATCTCCAGCATGGATGCCTGGCCCGGCGCAACGCGCGACGATGCGCCCGACCCCAACGACTGCTTTGAACTCCGCGGGATACCTGGCGGTCAGCTGGACCTGATGGAGTTCGATATGAGCACAAAAAAGGTGTATGTACCGATGGTGCGGACCGCGCAGGTCACACTGAACGCCAACGGCGGCGGCATCCCCGGAAACGTGACGCAGATTTCCATTGACGGGAATGGCAGAGTCGCCAGTCTGCCCACGCCCACCCTGACGGGCAGCCGGTTTGAAGGCTGGTTTACGGCGGCAACCGGCGGCCAAAAGGTGACGGAGAGCACCGTGTTCCAGGGCGACACCACCCTCTATGCACAGTGGTCTGGCCAGCAGTACACGGTGACTTTTGTTAATAACGGTCCGGGCAGAAAGCCGAATCCAATCACGGTCACCTACGGTCATAAGTACGGCCAATTGCCCAAGCTGACCGACTCGAGCTATCAACAGAGCTTTCAGGGCTGGTACACGGAAGAAACCGGCGGAAAGAGGGTGACGGAGGACACGCTGGTGAACCTGGAGGAGAACCACACCCTCTACGCCCACTGGAGGGGCCAGGCGATTACCCTATCATTCAATACGAAAGCAAGTGGCGTTGAGGCGCCCGAAAGCATTACACGATACTACAATGAGCCTTATGGCGAACTGCCAACCCTCTACCGGAGGAACTATAACTTCCTGGGCTGGACGACATTCGACGGCTCAGATGCGCCCACGGTGACAGCGGATCAGCTGGTGGACTCGTGGGGTAGTGCGACTCTGTTTGCCAAATGGGAGGGAAAAAAGTACAAAGTTACGCTGGACCCCGCCGGGGGCACGCTGGGGGATGAGACATCGTTTTTGATGATAGCCGCAGATGTACGATATAATAATTATTTGCCCGACAACCCCACCCGGCCGGGCTACACATTCCTGAACTGGGTCATGCCCGATGGGACGGATATCGGTCAATATACAACAGCAATAGGTGCGCCCCACACCATCACCGCAAAGTGGGAAAAAAATAAGTATGACATTAACTTCCAGGCGAACACGGGAAATACGGCCGATAACCCCCCTCGTGTGTCCGTGTATTCCGGCCAGCTGGTGCCCCGCCCGGCGGAGCCGTCCAAACCCGGGTATGAGTTCACCGGCTGGTACAGTGATCAGGAATGCACCAAACCCTGGAGACTCTACTTCGACAGGGTGTGGGAAAGCACCACGCTGTATGCCGGATGGAAGGAAAGCGCCTACTCCATTGTATTCCATGCCGGAGGCGGATACTTCACCTATTCGCCCGGAAATGAAAGCTACTGGTATTTCGCAAAAGATGTGAAAGACCTCAGCGCCGCGCTGAGTGAGGCCGAATCCCATCTGAGCAGAACGGGCCATACACTGCTTGGCTGGGTGGACTCGGAAGGCAATAAGGCGCCGGATGTGCTGAGCGAATCCATGAATCTCTACGCCGTGTGGGAGGGGAATGAATACCAGGTAACCTTCGACCCCAATGGCGGATCGTTTACCGAGGCCGCGAACGCCACCAAAACGGTGGTCTTTGCCCAGCCTTACGGCGCACTGCCCAACCCCGCCCCTCCGGACGATACGAAGGTGTTCCTGGGGTGGTACACGGCCCAGGAGGGCGGCGAACTGGTCAGGTCTTCCGGGAAGATGCTGAAGGTGGAGGACCATACTCTCTACGCCCGCTGGGAAGAGGGGCACTACCACATCGATCAGAATGGAAATAAGATTCTTTTCCAGGAATGGACCAATAGCAAAAGTGCTCCCACAAGCGGAAATTACTATCTGACGAAGGATGTCGTGATAACGATTAACGCTGCGGACGTAACTGGCAAAGGTAAGGAATGTTGGGAAGTCAGCCAGGACCTCAACCTGTGCCTGAATGGGCATACCATTAAAGGCCGGGGCGATGATTCTTATCAAGTGGCGGATACTGTAAATATACCGGTGCTTACGGTCATGGGCGGCGTTACGTCGATTTATGACTGTGCCGAAGCGCACGGGAGCATCGAAAACGTGGAGCAGGGATATGGTCCACCCATGCAGCCGATTACAGTAAGCCGTGAAGTGATTGTTGTCAAAAACGCCAGTACGCTGAACCTGTACAACGGCAGGGTGACCGGCGGTATACGGAAGTTTGAGGACGGGATGTCGTCCGGCGTAGCGGTAACAGATACAGCAGTCTTTAATATGTACGGCGGAGAAATCGTGGATAACGAATGGATTAGGATCAGTGGTGGTTACGACAGCGACAACTCTTCAGGCACCCAGATTACGGTAGGGCCCAACGCAACCGCAAACCTGTTGGGCGGCACAGTCGGGTACACCCAGGGGTGGGTAGGCGCGAACGGCGTTGGGGTAAGGGGCAGTTTGACCCTGCGCGATGTCACCATCCAGCAATGCAGATGCGTGTATGTAGCTGAGGGCGCAAAGGTGTATCTGGGCGGCAAAGTCGTGTTTGAGGAATACAGAGACGGCAAAGATCCAGCTTACCAGTGCTTTCTGTACGTACCGTCAAACCCCGAGGCAACGGGCGGGCAGGTCACGATTCTGGAGGACGGTCTGAGCGCAGGCTCCAGGGTCCTGACCAGGCTGTACCATATGGGGTGGCGGGATATTATGGATGGCACCTCAAGGCCGATCAAGCCGCCGAAAAGCATCCAGTTCAGTACGAAGGGCTCCGGTTCGGAAAAAGACGTGGACGGCCTCGTCTGCTGGACCTGGTCGAATAATACTAATATGGAAGCTACGGATTTCTACCCCATCTATAATGCGGAGAAGGGGTATCTGGAGTTTGTCTATGGCACAGGCCCGGCCAAACCGTTCCCGGGAGGCACAACCGTATTCCCCAAACCGGGCGAAAAACCGACGCTGCCGGACGGCGGCGATCCTCCCGTGGTTTTGGGGCACAGCCACAGGCCTTGCGGCTTGAAGGAGTGTATGCACGAAGGCGAGGAGATGCTGGAGTACACCGCGTACACCGGAACGGTGTCCGGGACAGTCTATCTGACCAAAGACCAGACAGAGCTGACGGTCAGCGAGGACGCCAATATCTGCCTGAACGGGCACACAGTGGAGACCCTCAACGTCACCGGCGGCACCCTGAACCTCTGCAACTGCAAGATTGGCAGTACCATGTCCATTACCACAAAGCTGAACGTCACCGGCGGTACGGTCAACTGCACCGACGTGAATGCCAAAGATGTGGAATCCAGCGGCGACTCCACCGTGAACCTCACGGGCGGCCAGATCAACGGCAGCCTGAAGGTAAACGGCGGTGTTGTAACGGTGGACGGCGTCACGTTCAAGGGCGGGAATGGAATCCAGCATGACGCAGGTAAGCTGATTCTGAACTCGGCTGCTTATGTCGCAAGCGGTTCCGGCACCATACGGAACTTCGTCACCTCAGGCGCAGGGGTTGAGCCAGGGAGCCTTGTCCTGAGAAATAAAGACGATGGGCTGTCGATAACAGGCAATATCTATGTGAATAAAGCGGGTACAATCAGCATTCCGGAGGATGCGGTAGTCCCTGGCCAGCCTTATAAGATCAGCGCCCCGAGCAGCGCGGTTTTCCCGTTCGCCATTACCAGCGGCTGGGGTGCGGACAAACCGAATTCGGAGATCATCAAGTGGTTTGTTGCTTACCCTGATACCTGGCTCGTATCCAAAGATACCGAAAGCGGCGAAGCGGCGCTGTTCCAAGAAAAGAGAGGCAGTGTTGTCGCCTCTACGCCGGAAGGCTATCCGGAGGGACCCATCACCCTCTATCCGGACAGCGATAAGCACATTGACATGGATAAACTTCCCAGCAATGACGACCTGAAGCCCTTTGCTCCGGCGGGATATCTCCCCGATGGCTGGGCAGATAGGAATGGTAAACTGGTTACAGGCGAAACTGCGTTTCCCAACGGCCAAGCCACAACGATCTTTCCCAACTGGGTAAAATGTGAGCACACGGGTGGGTGGAAGGAGGACGCCGATCAGAGCGCACCTCCCACCTGTGATGACGCAGGCGAGACAGTCTCTCAGTGTGTGGACTGCGGCTATGTAAAGCACGTGACGTCCGATGCGTTAGGACACGAGCCCAGCGGCGACTGGGCGATTGACGAGACAAGCCACTGGCATGAATGCAGCCGGTGCGGCGAAAGGTTCGACCTGGCGGAGCACACCATGGAGAGTGAGCCCACAGAGGGAGAGAATCCCGCGACCTGTACCACACCCGGCACGATGGTGTATCACTGCACCGTTTGTGAGAAGGATGTGAATGTGGAGACCGCCGCTCTGGGCCACGACTTCTCCGGCGACTGGAAGAGCGATGATAACCAGCACTGGCGTGTCTGCGTCCGGGACGGCTGCGGCGCGGCGGACCCGGAGAAGGAAAACCACATCTGGGTTGGTACTGTCACCAAAGAGCCCACCGAGTCTGCGGCAGGAGAACGGATCCTCTCCTGCATCTGCGGGCAGGAGAAGACGGAGACCATCGAAAAGCTGGAAAAGGTCCCCGGCGTCGAGGAACCGGCCCAGACCGGGTATAATGCGACCTTTATCTACGGCCCCCACAGAGCGCCCGAAGAGCAGCAAGGGATCCTGGAGGGGACGCAGCTTACGGTTCCCCAATCGGGTACCCGCACCGGCTTTACCTTTACGAGGTGGAACTGGTTCAAGCTGTCCCAGCCCGGCACCACCAATACCGCAAGCGGGGGAGAACAGATTGCCATGCCCTCCAGCAACGTGGTGTTTGTTGCTATGTGGAAACAGAACACCGTAACGACGCTGAACCCCGGCGACAAGATTCACCTGGACGACGGCACCATCATTGAGAACAACAACGGTGAAGTCACCATCGACCGGGACGGCGACGGCAAGCCCGAAGTGACGGTTGATCCGCCTGCCGGAACCGACAGCGTGGATGTGGTTCACAAGGAGGACGGCAAGGACGTGATCGAACTGCCCGGTGGCTCCACGGTGAAACCGACCCCCGATCCGGACGGCCCCACCATCACTGTAAACCCGGACGCCCCTGGCAACAAGGGCGAGGTTGATGTAGACGGCAACGTCACGGTGCCCGATGGCTCTACCGTCATGGACCCCGACGGAACCGAAATCACGGTGGACCAGGGCCCCGCAAAAGTGGAACCCGACGGCTCCACCACCATGCCGGAAGGCGGTCAGGTGACCATCACCGGCCCGGGCGGCGAGGACGATAACCGGACGGAAGTGACCGTAGATCCCCCCGCAGAGGGTGAGGAACCTCCGGTGATTTCCACCGACCTCTTTACCGTCACCTATGACATGAACGGGCACGGGACGCAGATTCCGGCGAAAAAGATTTATTCCGGCGGAAAGCTGACCGAGCCGGAGGTGACTGCGGAAGACGGCTGGACCATAGAGGGCTGGTATGTCACCTATGATACGGCTGACCTGGACTCCGGCGAAACTGCGGAACAGAAGTGGGACTTCGAGAACGGCTATGTCCTGGGCGATATGACCCTTAAAGCCAAATGGACACAGAAGGCAGTCTCCAAAAAACCCGTGATTTCCAATATTGACGACAAGCAAATCCCCTCCGACAAGCTGGGCGCCGAGGACGCCAAACTGACGGTTACCGTAACCGAACCCGAACCCAGCAGCGGCGCGCTCACCTATCAGTGGTACGAGAAGGATGAAAACGGCGAGTTTAAACCGATTGACGGCGCAACCGGCCCGGACTTCACCGTACCCGAAGGCACCGACCCCGGAGAGCATGTGTACCGCTGTGACGTGACCAACACCGAGGACGGGAAAGAACCCTCGACAGGGTCCTCTAATGAGGTTACAGTGACGGTGACCGGACCCAGTCACGTACATATGTGGTCCACTGACTGGAGTACCGACGACGGCCACCACTGGCACGAGTGTACCGGTACGGGAACCTGCGACGCCACCAACGAAACGGAAGGGAAAGCCTACGGAGCGCACGTCTATGACAGCGATCAGGACACTACATGCAACACCTGCGGCTATGACCGTTCGAACGCTTCCAAGCCTCCGGTTGTCAGCAAGCCGACCGGAACCAACACGGATGACCTGACGGAAGGCAAGATTCCCACGGGTGACCAGGCGCCCACAGTAAGCGTCACCGTAACCGAACCGGACCCTGGTGACAGCAATATCGAGTATCAGTGGTACGAGAAGGATGAAGACGGCAATCTTAAACCGATTGACGGCGCAACCGGCCCGGAGTACACTATCCCCGAGGATACCAAAGCCGGTGAGCATGA
>JAAWIE010000089.1 GCA_022796195.1 Lawsonibacter sp.
TTATACGGCGGCCTTTTTGTGTTGCCCTTTTTTCGCCTCCCTGCCATGTCCTCAAATTTATTTCATTTTCCTATTGACTTTTCCTTTGCAGACTTTTCCCCAGCATACCACATTATGACCAATTTGGAAACAATTCCTTTTTCGCCCCGCCGGACGGGGCAAAGTTGTTGCCTTTCTCTTCCAATGGTGGTACAATAAGCTGATATTATACAGGCGCTGACAAGCGCCCCGAAGCAAAGGAGCAAAACACATGGACGAAAAGAAAGTAATGCTCTCCGGCATCCAGCCCAGCGGGGAACTCCACCTCGGTAATTATCTGGGGGCCGTCCGAAATTGGCCCGAAATGATCGAGGAATTTGACTGCTACTTCTTTATGGCCGATTTGCACACCATTACGGTAAGGCAGGAACCTGCCCAACTACGCCGCCGGGTACTCACGCAGGTGGCACAGTACATTGCCTGCGGTCTGAATCCGGAGAAATGTACAATTTTTATCCAATCCCACGTCCCTGCTCACGCTCAGCTGGGCTGGGTTTTGGACTGCTATACTATGTTCGGCGAGTTGTCCCGCATGACTCAATTTAAGGACAAGTCCGCCAAACACAAGGATAACATCAACGCTGGTTTGTTCACCTATCCCGCCTTGATGGCGGCAGATATTCTGCTTTATCAGCCGGATTTCGTCCCTGTAGGTGAGGACCAGAAACAGCATGTAGAAATTTGCCGGGACATTGCCGAGCGATTCAACGGCATCTATGGCGACGTATTTAAAATCCCCGCCCCTCACATCCCGAAGGTAGGCGCTCGGGTCATGAGCTTGAATGATCCCACCTCTAAGATGAGCAAATCCAATCTGGAGGGCTGCGTAATTCTGATGGACAAGCCAGAGGAGATTATGCGCAAATTCAAGCGCGCTGTCACCGACAGCGACACCGAACGGTGCGTCCGGTTCGCCCCTCAGGAGAAGCCGGGCGTCTCCAACATGATGCAGATTTACGCCTCTGTCACCGGCAAAACCTTCGAGGAGATCGAGGCAGAGTTTGAAGGCAAAGGCTACGGCGCGTTCAAGCCCGCAGTGGGCGAAGCCGTCGTGGAAGCTCTGCGTCCCATTCGGGAAGAGACAGAACGTCTTCTGGCGGACAAATCTTATCTGGAGGGCGTATACAAAGCCGGGGCTGACCGGGCTGAGTATACAGCAAATAAAACCCTGCGTAAAGTTTATAAGAAAATCGGCTTTGTGCCCAGGTAAGAAGCACACAAAATTCGGAAACCCACAGACAAAAAGAGGTTCTCAATTATGCCAATCCAACTTCCTTCCATCGGACTGACTGCGGCCGCCCTGCTGACCGCCGCTCTGGTCGCACTGATTTCCACCCCGGTTGTCCGGTCGCTGGCCTTCCGGGTGGGGGCGGTGGACGTCCCCAAAGACTCACGCCGGATGCACACCCACCCCATTCCCCGTATGGGCGGACTGGCCATCTTCTTTGGCTTTATCCTCAGCGTGCTGATTTTCCAGCCCCTCACCCCGGAACTGCGCGGAACGCTGCTGGGAGCCGTTATCATCGTCATTCTGGGGATTTTTGACGACATCTTCGCCCTGCCCGCTCTGCCCAAGTTTTTTGTGCAGATCGGCGCCGCGCTGGTGGCGGTGCTCCACGGCAACCGCATCGAATTTCTCTCCAACCCCAACATCTTCAGCAAAGAGCCGTTCTGGGAACTGGGCTGGCTGTCTATCCCCATTACGGTGCTGTGGATTGTAGGCATCACCAACGCGGTGAACCTGATCGACGGGCTGGACGGACTGGCCTGCGGCGTGTCCACCATCAGTTCCATGACCCTCCTGGTCATCGCCCTCGTCATGGAAGAGCCCGACGTGGCCATCCTGATGGCCGCCCTGTCCGGGGCCTGCATCGGGTTTTTGCCCTACAACCTGAACCCGGCCAGGATATTCATGGGGGACACCGGCTCCACCTTCCTGGGCTTCATCCTGGCGGTGGTGTCCATTCAGGGGCTGTTCAAATTTTACGCCATCATTTCCTTCGCCGTCCCCTTCCTCATGCTGGGCCTGCCCATCTTCGACACCTGCTTCGCCATTCTGCGGCGGGTCTCCCACGGTCAGTCCCCCATGAAACCTGACCGGGGACACATCCATCACCGGCTTATTGACATGGGCTTTTCCCAGAAACAAGCGGTGGCCGTACTCTATATCATCAGCGCCATTTTAGGACTATCTGCTGTGGTACTCACAACCATTGGCGTTGTCCGGGCCATGCTGTTCCTGATGGCCCTATGTGTGGCTGGAAGCGTGGCTGGAAAGCTGTACTTGGACCATAATAATGGAGAGAATTCCTCTGCCTCCGGTGGTAACCGGGTGGCAAAGCCCCGGCAGAGCCGTCCAATGGACAGCGGAACCTATTTTGGCGAGGAGGATCAGTCGGACAAATGAGAAAAATAAAAGTTATGACCGTCTTCGGCACCCGGCCCGAGGCCATTAAAATGGCTCCTCTAGCCCTAGAGCTGGCCGACCGGCCCGAGTTTGAAGCAATCTGCTGTGTTACCGCCCAGCACCGGGAGATGCTGGACTCTGTGCTGAACATCTTTCGTCTAAAGCCAAACTACGATTTGAACATTATGGAACCCCGGCAGACTCTGTCCACCATCACCGCCAAGTGTCTCAACGGCATGGACGGCGTACTGGAGGAGGCCCGCCCCGACCTGGTTCTGGTCCACGGCGATACCTCCACCACCTTCGCCGGGGCACTGGCCGCGTTTTACCACAAAATCCCCGTGGGCCACGTGGAGGCCGGTCTGCGCACCTGGGACAAGTGGTCCCCCTACCCGGAGGAAATCAACCGCAGGCTGGTGGGTTCCATCGCTGACCTCCATTTCTGTCCCACCGCGTCCAACCGGGAAAATCTGGCCCGGGAGGATATCCGCAAAAATGTGTTCATTACGGGCAACACCGTCATTGATGCCCTCCAGACAACTGTTGTAAAGGATTTCACCTTTTCAGAAGAAATCCTCAACCAGCTGGATTATGTCAACCAAAAAGTCATTCTGGTCACCTGCCACCGGCGGGAAAATTACGGCCAGCCCATGACCGGCATCATGACCGCCCTACGCCGGGTGGCGGACGCCTTCCCCGGCACCGAACTGGTCTATCCCGTCCACCTGTCCCCCGTGGTGCAGGAGGCGGCACACAGATATCTGGACAACCACCCCCGCATCCACCTGACCGCCCCGCTGGACGTACGGGAAATGCACAATCTGATGGCCCGGTGCCATCTGGTGATGACCGACTCGGGCGGGCTCCAAGAGGAGGCCCCTGCCTTGGGCAAGCCGGTGCTTGTCTTGCGACGGGAGACAGAGCGCCCCGAGGCCGTCACCGCTGGAACAGTGCGGCTCGTCGGCGTTGAGGAAGAGGATATCTTTCAAATGGCCTCTACACTGTTGTCCAACCATGCCGAATACAACCAAATGGCTCACGCAGCCAACCCCTATGGAGATGGGCACGCTTGCCGCCGCATCGCCGACGCGATTACTTGGCATTTCGGTCTGTGCGAAACCCCACCGGAAGAATTTATGGAACACCGGTTATAATTATAAGGGGGTGAGTCGCCTTTGGAGCAAAAAAACCGGCTTATCATTGTTATAGCCATTGTGGTCCTTATAGTAGGGGCTATGCTTACCAGTTTTGGCCGGATTCTCTTCGCGGCCGATACACCCTCGGTAGTTCTCCCCTCCACCAGCGCCACACCTGGAAACAGTTCTACAGTCGGGCCGGAGGGCCCCAACTACCAGCGTGTGGAGGTCAGCACTCAAACAGTAACCGGTGTGGTGGCTACTCTAGCCCGCCCTTCCAGTTCCTACCGGGAACTGACTGTGGAGACCTTCTGGACGGGCGGTTCCTCTTCGTCTCAGGTTCAGGTCTGGACGGACGGTGGTTGGTCCCATAGCCGCCAAGCCATGCCCTCTGGAGTCATTCGGCATGACCTTACTGATGGAGAAACCCTGTACTATTGGTACGAAGGCACCCAGCAGTATAAAAGCGCCCCAGCAGATGAACAGTCCTCCGACCTGGCCCAGCATATCCCCACTTACGAGACAGTGATGGAACTGGAACCCAGTGAAATCACCGCCGCAGGCTATGAGAACCGTGGTGACATGCCCTGCGTCTATGTGGAGGTACAGCCCAGCCGCTCTAAACAGATTCAGCGGTTTTGGGTCAGTGTGGACAGCGGCCTTTTGATATCCGCTGAGACAGAAGAAAACGGGCAGCTGGTCTACCGCATGACAGCTTACAGCCCAGTCCAATCTCCCTGTCCTGCGGATGGCAGCTTCAGCCTGCCTGACGGCGAAGTTCTGCACAGGATTGGGGAGTAACCATACGCTTATTTGCCCTCCTCGCCAATTCCCATCAGCAGAACGACCCCAAGCGCAATGACCAAATCCAGGTCATCTCCCTCTTTCAACAGATAGAGCAGAATCAGCAGAAGCAGAAGATCGCCGCTGTCGAAATGTTCCAGATGCAAGCCCTTGAGCAAACCGGACAGACCGCCGCCCTCGCGTCCCGATGAAAACAGTTCCCCTTTTCCCCCAAAAAACTCTGGCAGGCGAAACCCAGACCGGCGCGTCTGTTCTCCGGGACCAATATCACTGGAAGGCGGACTAATGGGAGCGGTCTCCTCCACCTGAGTGAAGGAGACTTCTTCCGGAATAAATCGGTTATACACGCTCCCCCTCCTTCCCTCGGAGGGTACCTAAGGCAACCCGAACCAGCTTACTCATCCGCGCAATCTGTACTGCCCGGTCTAGGCGTGCCCGCCGCTCTTCCCGCAGGAATGGGCGTAATGCGTTGAGCAAAGCGGTATTGCGGTCCTCTGTTCCCTGAACTTGACGGATTATCTCCATTCCTGTCTGAAGCATGGCGGGATCAATCTGTCCTAACAGTGCGGACAGATCTGGCGCAGGGGCCGACGTTTCCGTAGGTATATATGTAGCCCCGTCCGGCATGGACTCCTCCGGATTTTCCGGAGCCTCAGCTGGTTCCTGCGGCGGCTGTCCTCCAGACAGGGAGCGGGCCAGGGCCATAATTTGACCCATAGCCTCCTGATTGCCCAGGATGGAATTTAATTGTTCCTCAAATCCCGCCATGGCATATCCCCCCTGCCTGATTCTACGGATACGGCACGTCCTGCATCAGCACTGTGTGTCCATTCCCTGCGGCGTATTGTTGAACATCTACCCCAAGCCTGCCTTTTTGGCCTGGCTCTCGATTCGGCCTACCAGTTCGGCCCCCTCCTTGCTGTGCATCAACTGGTCCATAATTGCCATAAGCTGGCTGGGATTCCCCGCCGCTGCGGCCTGTGCCGCCTGCTGGACGCCTCCGCTCTGCTGTTTCAGCAGCTCTTTCAGCTTCTGCGCGTCGCTGGACTGGGCCAGCCGTGCAATTGCTTCCCGGTTTTTCTCAAATTCCATGTCCGTCCCTCCACAATTGGATTTCACAGATGAGTCTTTGCCAACTATTTCAGTATATGCAAAGAAAGGGCAAGGTGACACTGCATTGAAGATATTGGTTTTTTCCGACTCCCATCGCTCCCTGTCCGGGATGTATACGGCCATCGATCGCCACCGGCCCCAGCAGGTAGTTCATTTGGGCGACCTCATGTGCGACGCAGAAGAGGTCGCTCAACACTACCCCCAGCTCCCCTTCTGCCTCGTCCCAGGCAACTGTGACGGATGGGTGCTGTCTACCCCCGTCAAGAAGGAGATTGTGTTGGAGGGAATATCCATTCTTCTCTCCCACGGACACCGCTGGGGTGTAAAGAGCAGCTATGATTCGGCTCTTGCGGATGCTCGGGCTATCGGTGCAGATATTCTGCTCTTTGGGCATACCCACGTCCCGCTATGCGAACAGCTGGAGGACGGCCTATGGATGATGAATCCAGGACCCGCCCGGTCCAGCTACGGGTTGATTGAACTACAAGATGGGCATATTTCCTGTAGGCTGTATCAGCTGTAGCAGGCGGCTGGACAATTCCCCCGCTTTATGCTTCGCCCTCCTCATGGCAAACCGGAGGTGACCTGCCATGAAAAAAATTCTCTACATTCTATTTCATCGCTCGGTCTTTGTGGCTCTGGCTCTGCTGGCTCAGATGGCTACACTGTTTTTCATGGTGTCCATCTTCTCCGAGTACACACAGCCCTTTTACTGGTGCTGTATTGCTTTGAGCGTTTTTGCCGCTCTCGCCATTGTAGGCAGTCGGATGGAGCCGGGCTATAAAATTGCCTGGCTTCTATTGGTTTTACCGTTTCCCGTCTTTGGAGGCATCTTTTACCTGATGATCGGAGGCGGTTATATTCCCAAGCGGACACAGAAACGAATGCAGGGAATGCTGGAAAAATCTGCCCAGGCTTTGAGGGAAGACTTCAAAGCAGATGACCTTCTTCCTTTGGGCGGTGACGCCGCTGGACAGGCCAACTATCTGGAGCGCCGGGCCGCCTGTCCCGCCTATACCAACACGGAAACAGAATATTTTCCTTTGGGCGACACCGCCTTCCCCCGCATTTTGGAGGAACTGGACAAAGCAAAAAAGTATATTTTTTTAGAATACTTCATCATCCAGCCTGGGGTCTTCTGGGATAGTATTTTGTCCATTCTCGAGCGAAAGGCCGCCGAAGGCGTCGAAGTCCGGGTCATCTACGATGATATGGGCTGTATGTTTACTCTCCCTCGAAATTACGATGAAATCTTAATTCAAAAGGGGATCCAGTGTCGAGTGTTTAACCGCTTTCTTCCTGTAATGTCACTACGACTGAACAACCGGGACCACAGAAAGCTGTTAATCATCGACGGCAAAACGGGCTTCACCGGCGGGATTAACTTGGCCGATGAATATATCAACGTTCAGGAACGGTTCGGCCACTGGAAAGACAGTGCAATTCTTTTAGAGGGTGACGCGGTGTGGTCGATGACTGTAATGTTCCTTACAATGTGGGACAATATTGCCGATTGGAATGAGGACTTTGAGCTGTTCCGCCCGCCGCCCGCCCCGGTACGGCCCTGGACTGGTTACGTCCAGCCCTACACCGACACCCCATTGGACCGAGAGACGGTTGGTCAGGCAGTCTATCTGAATATGATTTCCAAGGCCAAAAATTATATCTATATCACCACTCCCTATCTAGTTATTGATGTAGCTACTAATACCGCCCTCTGTAATGCCGCCAAATCGGGAGTGGACGTGCGCATCATCACCCCGCATATCCCGGATAAGCGATATGTATTTGAGGTCACCCGGGCTCACTACCCGCCTCTGCTGGAGGCCGGGGTAAAAATTTATGAATATACCCCTGGATTTATCCACGCCAAAAACTTTGTAGTGGACGACCGGTTTGCCGCTGTTGGCACTGTCAATCTGGACTACCGCAGTCTATTCCTCCACTTCGAGGACGGCGTATGGCTGTGTGAAGCACCCTGTATCCGGGATATCCGTAAAGACTTTGAAGCAACACTAAAAAATTCTGAACCCTATTCCCTGCGCAAATTTAAACACCTGAATATTCTGCTTCAACTCTACCGCAGTATCCTGCGGGTATTTGCGCCATTGATGTAATTCAAAGAGCCGCAGCGGTTTCAGTTCCTCCAACATTTTCAGGCCCGCCCCTTGTGGGGCGGGCCTCACGTTTACCGGCAGCAGCAACTGTTGGCGCTGCTGGTGGTGGTAATTGTATTGGGCGGGAAGAACTCGTTTACGGGGAACTGTACCTGACGGAACATATCACAGGGATCCTCATGGCAGCTGTCCTCGCTGCAACTGCAATCCTTGCTGGGGATGCAGTAGTCATAAGCAGGAATGAGCAACTGGGTATCCCGTTCCATGCGGATAATGGAGAACTGTCCCAAGGTAACAAACAACCGGTGCATATCTCCATTGGTCACCAGCTCATCACCAAAGCAGGCGGCTATCCCCATTGGGATGTCCACACAACCGCAGTCGCAGGGGCGGCACTCGCATACATCTACCAGCTTCAGGCTCAGGATCAGCGGGTCCACCGCCTCCACCACAGCGGTAGGCAGACTGGACTGCGGTACACACTGGACCTGACTTTCGTTGTCATCAGAAGTAAAGCTCTTCGAACCGCTCTCACTACCAAACAGCACAGCCCGCTTACTGAACACAGCCAGTCCGCAGACCTGCACGGGGCGAGAAGCGCCTACAAAGGCGTCAGCGGTAATACGATAGAAATACCGCACATCTACGGTATAAAATCCCCGGTTGAAGGTGACCGGTTCCACATCAATGTACGCATACAGCAGTTCTGCGCTCCCTGCCTTGATGGACTGGGCTCGGTCAATTACCTCCTGGGAACAGCGGGTTGGATAAACTCTTAAATCTTCCACACAGTCTTTATCACGACACGAGTCGAAGATCTTTTTCGTGTGTATGCACACGGCCTCCCGGATACTGCGGTCCTCGCAGACGGGGCCGGGCACGACCTTTTCTGGCATAGAATTCCCTCCTAGA
>JAAWIE010000090.1 GCA_022796195.1 Lawsonibacter sp.
CATAAATCGAACGCTGCGAATGAGAGGCTGGCTGACGGACTTTTCCCCGGACGTGTTAGTCCTTGGAGGAATACATCAGGCCAATACTCTCTCATTCTATCAGCTTTGGCAACAATGCGGAAAAAGACACAGCTGGCTGCCGTGCCTCTTACCGTAATTCTTATTGTAATAGGAGGGATGCCTGTGCCGTGGTATGTCTACATCCTCCGGTGCGGCGACGGAACCCTGTACACCGGAATTACCGATGACGTGCCCCGCCGCCTCGCCGCCCACCGCGCGGGGAAGGGAGCGAAGTACACCCGGGGGAGAGGCCCGCTGGAACTGGTCTGGCAGGAACAGGTTCCGGACAAATCCGCCGCTCTCCAGCGGGAATATCAGATCAAGCGGCTGACCCGACAGGAGAAGGAACAGCTGATTCGAAATCCGCAGAAACAGGACCGCCCGTGAAACACGGACGGTCCTGGATTTCAGTCAGGTGAGGTTGTCTCTCTGTGCTGTGGAAGTGCTGTAGTTTTGGACAGGCGCCCGGCTTTTGACGGTGAGCGTATACCCGTCCAGAATCGAGACGGTTTCGCCCTCGGCGGGGACGGCGTGTTCAATGGAGACGGTGTCGCCCACATTCAGAGTGACCACATCCCGGTTCTGCGCGGCGGAGACAGCGTAGAACACGTCATTTCCCGACAGCCGGATGAAGTAGACGGAGTTGCCGTCCATGACGGCGGTGCGGATTTCCGCGACCCGGCCCGTTACCTCAGTCTGGGGCAGTTCCTCGGGGGTGGTGATTCCTTTGTCGGAGAGCATCTGGATATATTTCCGTTCGCAGGCGGGCACCGTGTCGCCAATGGCTACGATGTCATACCGGGCCACGTTGACCATGGCGTAGGTTTTCACCAGATTCGCCGCGTCCTTCAGGGGGATGAAGTAGGTGGGTTCCCCGGCGATGTTCAGCAGCAGGGGGAAGGTGGCGGTGTAGCCCAGATCCTGCACCACGCCCATGGCGGAGGCCCGTGCGGCCTGTTCGGTGGCGCCGGGGGCGGTGTAGAAGTGGGTCTCTTTGGTGCGCATGTTGCACAGCAGGAAACCCAGGTTGGACTGGTCCGCGTTGGCGGAGGTGACCCCGGTGTAGACGTACACATCGTCGTTCATGGCGATGTAGTTGTAGCCGTCGGTGGTTTTAGTCACGTCCCGCTGGCCGAGAACCGAGTTGATAAAGCCGTTAATCAGGGTGCCGTGGTAGTCGTACTGCTGCATAATCAGTTCGGGGACACAGAGGGTGTCCACCCAGTTGGGGACTTCCTCGTAATACTGGCTCTCGCCGGTGACGGCATCCACCAGAACCGCACCCTGAATGTCGGTTCCGCCGAACAGCCCGATGCGCTTGACCACCCGGGGGGCGACCCAGAAGGGATGGCCCTCCTCGTTGATCTCGAACTCGGGGGTGGCGAACATCATGGTCGGGTAGCGGAACCGCAGATGGCGCATGATGTTCCGGTTCAGGGGTTCGGAGAAGGAATACTTCATGCCCTCGCTCAGCCGGGTGACGGTGGCCTCCTGCGTGACCATGTCCACCACAACATAGGCGGGCAGGCCGTTGCCCCGGTTGGTGAACCATTTGATGAGGTCGGCGTAGGCGATGGGGGCCACCCGCACGGGCCTGCCCTGATAGTTGATCTGGGTGGAGTCGCCGGAGTATTCAAACTGGCTGACCATGTCGCTGAGCGTGCCCATCTGACGGTCACCCAGATACTCGGCGGAGGCACGGTCCAGCGTGGGGATTTCGCTGAAGGAAATTTCCGCGATGTCGGTGGCAAAATCTCCGGTCTGGACGGTGAGCAGGTCCCGGTAGGCGGAGGCCCGGAAGATGGGCATGGAGATTATCTGGCCGACAATCGCCACTACCACCACGGCGGCAAAGAGAATGACCACCGGCAGACAGCTTCTTTTGACAAACTGGAACCACTCTTTGAGTTTCTCTGCGGGGGTGCGTACCACGTTGTCCGCCGGTTTCTGTACCGACAGCGCGAACACGCTGACTGTGTACACCACGCACAGCAGCGCCAGAAAACTGTAGAAGTCTCCTGACTGGGGGTTAATGGCCGGCAGAGATACGTAGAAGTACGCGAACCCTGTCACTGCCGTAATCAGCAGACTGACCAGCAGACTTCCAGCGCGTCCCATTGGCTTGCGATTCTTTTTTTCTTTCAAAGTGAAATTCTCCTCTCTGGCGGAAGGAACAGATTCTGTCTGCTCCCACAGCTTTCTATATAGCATAAACGCTTTTTCCTGAAAAAGCAATGAACAGAAGATTAAATTTCTACATGTACCAGCCTGGGAACTGTAGATTATTAAAATCTTAATATAAAACAGCAATTTGTTTATATTCAAAATCCGGCTGGACAGCAAGAAAAATATCTGGTTTGATACTTTGTTCCGGGGACACATGAAATAAATTGAGGGTATGCAGCTGGTAATACCATGTTCCATTGTCATAGTCCGTTCTGCGTTCGTTCCAGGTGATCCTTCCATATTGACCGGGGCGAAGGACAAAAGCGGTCTCATTCAGGCAGTCTTTGCAGTACAGCGGAGCGCCTGGATTTTGAAAGTCCTGATTGCGCCCCCGGCGACAGGGCATCCCGCTGCGGTGCTCGTCGTAGAAGAAAGAGACGGAACAGCCCTCCGGCACAGGCCGGACCGACAGATTGGTCAGGTTTAGATCCTCAATGCAGGAAAAGAGCCGAAAGCGGTTTCGTTTGATAAGAGACAGTCTTTGCTGAATCTCGCGCCGCGCCTGCTCCCGGGTGAAGCCGATTTGAAGCAGAAACGGCTCCAGAGATTGTTGTATGTCCTGGGAAGCCTCTATCAAGCTGTCTCTGTTTTGGCAGAAGCTGAGTTGGTGTACAGCCGCGCCTGCCTGTGCCGGCAGGCCGTCCAGAGGATAGGCTTTGGGAAATTGCCGGCGCGCCTGGGCGTATTGACCGCCCCGCTCGTTTTTGTGCCAGGTCAGGTCGATTTCCTGAATCAGAAGCAAGTAAATCACCTTCTAAAAATACTGCCGCAGGCCAATCATAACATACAAAAGAGAATTTCACAACGGGCTCTTGCCAAACCGGAAAAGATTCACTATAATAAGGGAAACCTGAATAGTGGAGGAGAGAGCATGACTTTAGACATGAACTATTTTGAGGAGATGGAAGCCAAAATACCAAAGGGCATGGTGCGCACCCGGTTCGCGCCGTCGCCTACGGGATATATGCACGTGGGCAATCTGCGTACCGCGCTGTATACCTGGCTGATTGCCCGGAATGCCGGGGGCACCTTCATCCTGCGCATTGAGGATACAGACCAGGGCCGTTTGATTGAGGGAGCTACCGAGGTCATCTACCGCACTTTAGCAGAATGCCACTTAGACCATGACGAGGGTCCCGATGTGGGCGGGCCTGTGGCCCCCTATATCCAGTCGGAGCGGCGGGACACGTATGGAAAATATGCCCGCCTGCTCATCGAGAAGGGCCACGCCTACTACTGCTTCTGCGAGAAGGCGGAGAGCGGGGAGGACAGTGGAGATTTCGTCCGGACGGAGGACCCCTGCCGCGCCCTGCCGCTGGAGGAGGCGCAGGCCCGGGTGGATGCCGGGGAACCCTATGTGGTCCGGCAGAAAATCCCGCAGGAGGGGACCACCACCTTCCATGACGCCATTTTCGGTGACATCACCGTAGAGAACAAAACGCTGGACGATCAGGTGCTGATTAAGCGGGACGGCATGCCCACCTACAACTTCGCCAACGTCATTGACGACCACCTGATGGGCATTACCCATGTGGTCCGGGGCAGTGAGTATCTGTCCTCCGCGCCCAAGTACAATCTGCTGTATGAGGGCTTCGGCTGGGAGGTGCCCACCTACGTTCACTGTTCGCCCGTCATGCGGGACGCGCAGAACAAAATGTCCAAGCGCCACGGAGACCCCTCCTACGAAGATTTGAAGGAACAGGGATTCCTCACCGACGCCATCCTGAATTATGTGGCGCTGCTGGGCTGGTCCCCCCGGGGCGATATCGCGGAGCAGGAAATCTTCACGCTGGAGGAACTGGCCAAAGCCTTCGATCTGGCGGGTATGTCCAAATCCCCGGCCATTTTTGACATTGAGAAGCTGACCCACTTCAACGCGATCTATCTGCGGGCCATGTCCCCGGAGGACTTCGCAGAGGCGGCAAAGCCCTATATCAGACAGACTGTAAAGGATGAACGCCTGTCAACGGCGGAGATTGCCGCACTGTTGCAGGCCCGGTGCGAACGGCTCACCGACATCCCGGAAAAAGTTGCCTTCTTTGATGCGCTGCCCGAGTACAGCGCCGATCTGTTCACCAACAAGAAATCTAAAACCAACCCCGAGGTGTCCAAAGCCATGCTGGAGGCCGCCATCCCCATGCTGGAGGAACTGGACCAGTGGTCGCAGGACGCCATCCACGACGGGCTGGTGGGGCTTGCTGAGAGGCTGGAGGTCAAAAACGCCACCCTCATGTGGCCGGTGCGGATTGCTGCAGCCGGTCAGGCTGTCACCCCCGGCGGCGCGGTGGAAATCTGCCGCATTTTGGGGAAGGAAGAGACCCTTCGCCGCCTCCGTCTGGGGCTGGAAAAACTGTAATCCAAATATGCCGCCCATCGGGGCGACATATTTTTGCGGCAGGTCACAATATCAGAAAAATTCTTGCCATACAGTATCCAACAGCCATACATCCGGGGAAGGTGAGCAGCCAAGCCAGCCCAATTTTTGCGGCGACGCCCCAGTTCGGGCGGTTCCCCCCGGCGGACCCCACGCCCAGTAAGGCACAGGTTCGGGTGTGAGTGGTGGAGACAGGCAGCCCCATCAGTGTGGCGGTAAAGAGACAGAAAACGTTGCCCAGGTCGGCGGCAAGGCCCTCGCGGGGGCTGAGCCGGACCATATCCCGTCCCACCGTGTCGATGATTTTCCTGCCGCCCATCAGGGTCCCCAGCGCCATGAATCCGGCACACAGCGCCATGAGCCAGAGTGGAATCAGAAACGTGTTTTCATCAGCCCGGCCCTGTGCCAGTGCAGTCCCCAGCAGAAAGACACCGATAAATTTCTGGCCGTCCTGTGCGCCGTGGAGAAATGCGGTTGCAGCTGCCCCGGGCAGCTGTGCTATAAGGAATGTACTGGCAGGAAGCTTTACAGATTTTAAAAAGAGGCAGGCCCTGTGGCCGGACCAGAACCCTGCAGCGGCGGACAGAATTAGTCCAAATCCTACCTGGGCCCAGCAGTCCCAGCGGATGCAGGAGAAGGAGCCCTCCAGCGCCACAGCTGCCCCGGAAATTCCGGCGATAAGGGCGTGGCTCTCGCTGGTGGGGATGCCGAACCACCATGCCGCCGCTGCCCACAGGACAATCGCCGTCATGGCGGCACACAGCGCAGTGAGGGCGGCTTTGGGCCCGCCGCCGAACGAGGCAATGGAGTACACGGTTTCCGCCACCGAGGCGTTCACCGATGTGACGCACAGTACCCCCAGAAAATTGCACACCGCCGCCAGTGCCACCGCCGGCCGGAAGGGGAGTGCACCCGTTACCACCGCACCCGCGATGGCATTGGGTGCGTCGGTCCAGCCGTTGACCAGCAGGACCGCCAGAATCAGCAGGACGGTGGCTAGCAGAGCGGGATTTCCGCCTGCCTGATTCAAAAATTCCAAAAAAGACTGGGGCATGGACAACACCTCCATGCCCCAGAATATGCGAGCCGCCCTCCATATAACACAGAGCAAAAGAGGGGCTGTTCCAAAAACTGGTTTTTTGATTGAGCGTGAATGTCTTTTACCCGTGTCCTCCCGGCGGTGGGGCGTGGCGTTCTGGATGGGGAGCCTGTGAGGTGGAAGCGGCAGCGATGGCTCTGGGGCCGTACTTGGAGCGGATTGCGTCCATGGCGCTCTCCAGTTTTTCCAAACGCTGCCGTTTCGTGTCCAGACCGATGGAGAATAGATCCAATTGGGCGCCTGCCTCATCGGCGGGAATCAAGTAGATTGCGGTTACCGTCATAGCTCGAACCGGGTTGGACATGTTCCAGCAGCTGTCTGCCAATTCCATCGCCGCATAGGTCAGTTCTCGGGCCAGATCTGTGGGCGGGTCCAAGCGAACCTGACGGCTGATGTCGTGAAAATTGGGGTCTCGAATGGCAAGGGAGATCCCTTGACATTTCATGGAGTGCTTGCGAAGCCGGACCGCTGCCTGATCGGCCAGCTGGGCAATACCTACCTTGATTTCATCCCGGCCTTGAAGGTTTTTGGGGAAGGTGCAGCCATTTCCAATGGACTTGGGCGGTGTATACTGTCCGGCGGGGGCGACAGGGGAGCGGTCCTCCCCGCTGGCAAAGTCGTGGAGCTGAACGCCATTTTTCCCCAAAAGCTGGAACAACTGCTCACGGTCAAAGGCGGCCAGATCACCAATGGTGCGTATTCCAAACTTTTGGAAGGTCTGCGCCGCCGCTCGTCCTACATAAAGAAGGTCGGTTACAGGGAGCGGCCAGACAATTTTTTTGAAATTTTCCCGGGCAATGACCGTAGTGGCATCCGGCTTTTTATAGTCGCTGCCCAGTTTGGCGAATACCTTGTTGAAGGACACCCCCACCGAAATAGTCAGCCCAAAGCGGCTTCGAACCTCGCGGCGCAGCCGGTTCGCCAAGGCAGCTCCGTCGCCGCCGAAAATGTGGAGGCTTCCAGTCACGTCCAGCCAGCTTTCGTCTATGCCGAAAGGTTCCACCAGATCGGTGTATTCCTGATAAAGTTCGTTGATTTTCCGGGAAAAATCCCGGTAAATCCCGTGGTGGGCGGGGAGGAGGACCAGATCTGGGCACTTCTTTCTGGCCTGCCAGATGGTCTCCGCCGTTTTGACGTGAAAGGCTTTGGCCGGTTCGTTTTTGGCCAGAATGATGCCGTGACGGCTGGCCGGGTCGCCGCATACGGCTACCGGTTTGTGCCGCAGTTCCGGGTGGGACAGCAGTTCTACCGAGGCGTAAAAGCTGTTCAGGTCGCAATGGAAAATGACGCGCTCCACCGGTTTTCCCCCTTTCCGCGATGGTTCATGCCGGGCGGTACAGACCGCTTTGATCGTATTATACATCAGAACGGGAGAAAAGTCAAACCCGCGTTCTATTTTTCTCCTGGCAGATTGTGATATACCTGGTAAGATGATGGAGAGGTGAACCGCCATGGATTACAGGCCGACGCCGTGTTATTGCGTGTCGAGGCAGGCTGCAAGTCTGGTTTGAATATCTCGCTCCGCATCAATTAGATAGTTCCAGACTGCGTTGAATCCGGCTGCGTACGGGTCTCCCGCCAAGGACAGCCCCATGGTCATAACGCCGATGGCATTGATGCCGCCGCTGATTCGGCTGACGGGTTCCTCTAGGCTGAGGAGCAGTTCCTGATATGTCATTTTATTGACACCACCTTTCCGCCCTATGATATCACGTCTTAAGAGTGGTGTCAATATAATGCCTTTACTTTTTTCAAATTTGGTGCCATAATGACATGAAAAGGAGGTTTTCTCTATGAAGAACAGTGACCCATATACCCGGGATGACCAGACGAGATTTACTATGCGGATCAACTCCGGGTTGCTGGAAAAAATAAAGGCCGAAGCAAAGAAGAGCAAACGCTCAACAGCCAAACAGATAGAATTTATTCTTGAGCGGTATATTGAAAATCTTTCGGAGATGTAAAAAGCCCGCCCCATTGGGGCGGGCTTTCGTTGAAATTATTTGGCCAGAACTTTCTTCAGGCGGGCGAATCGGGGGAGGGAGTTTTCGGTGGGAGCCTTGGCATCGCCCTGGATGAGGGGGAGGGCGTAGTCGATGAATGCCTGCGTGACGCCGTTGCCGTCCTTGTTGATCCACTCCAGGGGGACCTTCTTCTCGAAGTTGGCGACCTCGGACAGGTTGAACAGCTTCATCTTGCAGGAGTAAGCGCCGCCCTCGCGGGAGCACTCGAAGCCGACCATCTTATCAGTCTCGCCGGACACAGCGGCCTCCACGGCGGTCTTGCCGGCCTGGAAGGATTCGTCAATATCGGTGCGGGAGGCTACATGAGCGCCGCAACGCTGGAGCAGGGACAGCTCAATGCCACGAACCTTGGCCCCGGTGCGCTCCTTGACCACATTAGCCAGCAGAGCGGCCAGACCACCCAGCTGGGCATGGCCGAAGCCGTCGGTAGCGGAGGTTTTGGCCTCAGAAACGAAAGTGCCGTCGGCGTAGTGGATGCCCTCGGAGACGGCGACAATGCAGTTGCCGTTCTTCTTGTAGATGGCGTCTACATCGGCGAGGAACTTGTCCATATCGAAGTTTACCTCAGGGAGGTAGACCAGGTCGGGGGCGCAGCCCACCACACCGGCCAGAGCGGCAGCGCCGGCCAGCCAGCCCGCGTGACGGCCCATGATCTCAATGACGGTCACCATGCCGGTGTCGTACACCCGGGCGTCCTTGTACACCTCGGCGCAGGAGGTGGCGATATATTTGGCG
>JAAWIE010000091.1 GCA_022796195.1 Lawsonibacter sp.
TTCTGCTTCCAACGTCCAGCTGACCTCATAAGGGGGCCGGGAGGCCTGCAAGCCGCGCCGTGAGGTGGGCGTCCCGTTTTAGAAATGTGGGTTTAAAAGGGCCCATCACGCACCGAGCAGGAAGGGTTCCGCCTAACTGTCCGCTTCCTCCTCGTCGTCCTGGAAGAAGCGCTCCATAAACAACTCGTACACCGTGTCCAGCTCCTCGTCGGAGTCCAGGGTGGACAGCAGTTCCTCGCCGTTTTCCACGATGGCCTTCATAATCACCAGGCCATACTCCTCGTCGTCGGCGTCCACGTCCTTAGGCTGACCGGATTCGTCCTCCTCCACGGCGGGGAACATGGCGTAGTAGGTAACGCCCTCATGCTCCAGGGTGTCCACCAGCTCCAGCTCAAAGTCGTTGCCGTCCTCGTCGGTAACGGTGATGAAATCGGGGCCGAAATTTTCTTCCATGGGAGCGCCCTCCTGTTCTTTGTTGCTCTTATTGTACCCCGGACCGAGGAAAAATGCAAGAGGCAGGACAGGTAAATTTTAAGAAACTTTGAAGAATATACCTTTGGGATGTTTGTGGGTGGACAAACATGGAAAATCTGGTATAATACGTAGTATCAGGTTTATTGCTGGCCCCATAGAACGAAAGCAAAAATCCGGACGGACCCCAGGTGCGTCCAGGGAAGCCGGGGCGGGCGGAGAACCCCCGGCCGGCTGGAGGTATTGATTGTGTCAGACTACAGAAATTACAATAATTACAAGCACTCGCTGTATGACGACAGCGACTACCCCTCCCGCAGGCAGCCCCCCAGCCGGGAGCGGCAGAGCGGCGGCAGCAGCGGTGGAGGCGGCGGCGCGCCCCGGAAGCGGCGCAAAAAGAAGAAACGTGGGGGCGTGGGCCGGGTCATCGGCGCTTTCTTTAAGGTGCTGGGCACGCTGATCCTCATTGGGCTGTGTACCGGCGCGCTGATGGCCTGCTTTGCGGCGGTCTATATCAACGAGGTCATCGTCCCCCAGGCCGACCTGAGCATGGACGACTTCCCCCTGGGCGAGAACAGCGTCATGTACTATGAGGACAAGGAGACCGGCCAATATAAGGAAATGACAACGCTGCTCAACGTGACCAGCTCTGTGTGGGTTGACTTTGAGGAGATGCCCCTGAACCTGATTAACGCCGCCGTGGCCATTGAGGACAAGCGGTTTTGGACCCATCCCGGCGTAGACTGGCGGGGCACTGCCAAGGCGGTGCTGAGTATGTTTACCGGCGGCGAGGTGTCCGGCGGCTCCACCATTACCCAGCAGCTGATTAAAAACGAGACCCAGTACAACGAGACCACCGTGAAGCGGAAGGTCACCGAGATCATTCGGGCCCTGCGCTTCACCCAGAACAACTCCAAGGAGGACACCCTGGAGCGCTACCTGAACATCATCCCCCTGGGCTCCGGCTGCAAGGGGGTGGGGGCCGCCGCCCTGGAGTACTTCGGCAAGCCGGTGTCCCAGCTCACCCTGGCCGAGTGCGCCAGCCTGGTGGGCATCACCAACAATCCCTCTAAATACGGGCCCTACTCCTTTAACCGCTCCCAGGGCGTGAACACGGAGGAGATCTGGGACGCCCGGCAGTGGAACAAGTACCGCCAGGAGGTCATTCTTTGGCAGATGCTGGAGCAGGGGATGATAACCCGGGCGGAGTATGACCAGGCCGTGACCCAGGAGCTGAACTTTGTCCGGGCCCAGGGCGAGGGAAACTCTGACCAGATCTACACCTGGTATGAGGAGACCGTCATCTCCGACGTGCGCCAGGCCCTCCAGGACAACTTCGGCTGGTCCGACGAGCGCACCGACCAGATCATGCAGAGCGGCGGACTGCGCATTTACACCTGCTACGACCCCGAGGCCCAGGCCATTGCGGAGGAGATTTACACCGACCGGGCCAATTTAAATTACACCTCCAAGGACGGCCAACAGATGCAGTCGGCCATCTGCGTCATCAACAACGAGACGGGAGATGTGGCCGCCATTGTGGGCCAGTTCGGGGACAAGACAGTAAATCGGGGCAGCAACTACGCCAACGCCGGCCACCGCCAGCCCGGTTCCTCCTTCAAGCCCCTGTCGGTCTACTCTCCCGCTCTGGAGTTCGGCAGGATCAACCCCTATACCGTACTGGACGACTACCCCTACGACACCCGCACCGGCAGCGCCTGGCCCAAGAACTCGGGCACAACCCACTACCGGGGCCTGGTCCCCGTGTTTGAGGCGCTGAAGCGGTCGCTGAATACGGCGGCGGTGCGCATCATGTCCGACTATATCAATCCGGAGGAGAGCTTCAAGTTTGTAGAGGAGCGCTACCACATTGAACTGGAGCCGGGCCGGATGGTCTACGGGGAATGGAAGACCGACATCGACGTGGCCCCCATGGCCATGGGCGGCCTGACCAACGGGGTCAACGTCCGGGATATGGCCGAGGCCTTTGCCACCTTCCCCAACGGCGGGATGTACAAGCGGTCCCGCACCTTCACAAGGGTGACCCAGCTGGTCAACGGCCAGGAGGTGACCCTGCTGGAGAACAACACCGTCTCGGAGCCCGCCATCAAGGCCACCACCGCCTACTATATGAACACCATGCTCCAGGGCGTGTTTGCCGACGGAGGCACCGGCGCCAGCCAGGGGGGCATCAAGGGCCAGCACGCCGCCGGCAAGACGGGCACCACCAGCGAGAACTTTGACCGCTGGTTTGTGGGCTACACCCCCTACTACACCGCCGCCGTCTGGACGGGCTATGAGCGCAACGTAAAGATCGTGGCCAAGAACAACCCCGCTCTGGCCCTGTGGAAGCAGGTGATGACCAAGCTCCACGAGGACCTGCCTGACAAGGATTACCCCTGTCCCGAGTCCATGCGCACCATCAACTACTGCCGGGACAGCGGTCTGCTGGCCAACGAGTGGTGCAAGCTGGACCCCCGGGGCAACCGGACGGCCAGCGGATCTGTCTTCCCAGAGGACTACCCCGAGAACAAGCCGTGTACCGTCCACACGGCGGAGAGCACTGTGACGGTCTGCCTGGACTGCCCTGTCCTCAAGGCCGACGGCAGCCCCTCGAGCCTGTACCACCAGGCGGGCCCCTACTGCCCGGAGGACCGGCAGCAGCAGGTGTGCTACCCCAACTACCAGCGGGAGCAGGTGGGCAATGCCTCGGCGGACGACGGCCTGTGGCGCTATGAGACGGCCAGCGCCTACGGCCAGTGTACCGTCCACACCGAGCCCCCCGTCACCGAGCCGGACCCGCCGGAGGTGACCGACCCCACCAATCCTACGAATCCCACAAATCCCCCCAACCCAACGAATCCCACCGACCCCAACGGTCCCTGGAACAACTGGGGGGAGCCCAGCAATCCCGGCACCACTGACCCCGGCCCCGTCCAGAATCCCACGCCGGAGGACCAGCCGGACGTGCCCATCTTCCCTCTGGACCCGAATAACAGCATGGTGGGATAGAGTTCCAGCAGATCAAAGCCCTTTTCATACCGCCGCAGGCCCGCCGGTCTGCGGCGGTATCCTTGTGAAGTGTGAAATATGACGAATCTCTGCCGCTTTATCGAGAAAAAGTTCCACGAACCCCACAGCCATTTTCGGGTTGCGGCTCAGCCCTTTGTGTGCTAAAATGAACGACAGCGCAAAAACAAATGACCACGCGGCGCGGACAACATTCCAGCGCAGACGGGAGGAAGCTATGAGCGGTCCTGCGAAATATTTTATTGTGGACGCCCGGGCCATGCCGGAGATCTTTCGGAAGGTGGCCGAGGCCAAGCGCCTGCTGGAGACGGGGGAGGAGAAGACCGTCAATGGGGCGGCCCAGGCGGTGAATATCAGCCGCAGTGCTTTTTACAAGTACAAGGACGCGGTGCGGCCCTTTAACGATATGCTCCACGGCCGCATTGTCACCTTTCAGGTGCTGCTGAAGGATGAGCCGGGCGTCCTGTCCGGGGCGCTGAATGTGCTGGCGGGCACCGGGGTCAATATCCTCACCATCAACCAGAATATCCCGGTGAACGGCTGTGCGGTGGTTACCATGACGGCGGAAACCTCCGCCCTCCAGGCCTCCCTGGAGGAGGTGCTGTCCCATCTCAGCGCCGGGCCGGGGGTCGTCAAGTGTGAGATCCTGGCGGGCTAGGGACGCCGGGCCCGATGAAACAGACCTGACTATATGAATGAAGGAGAAGAACCAATGGTTAACGTAGCGATTTTGGGATTTGGAACGGTGGGCTCTGGCGTGGCCGAGGTGCTCACCACCAACGGCGGCCTCATTGACAACCGGGTCCGCGACCTGGTGCGGCTGAAGTATATTCTGGATGTGCGGGACTTTCCGGACAGCCCCTACAAGGACTGCTTTGTGAAGGATTTCGCCGTCATCGAGAGCGACCCCGAGGTGGACATTGTGGTGGAGACCATCGGCGGCGCGAAGATCGCCCTGGAGTTTACGGCCCGGGCCCTGAAGGCGGGCAAGAGCGTTGTCACCTCCAACAAGGAGCTGGTGGCCACCCACGGCTGCGAGCTGCTCCAGCTGGCCCGGGAGCACGGGTGCAGCTATCTCTTTGAGGCCAGTGTGGGGGGAGGCATCCCCATTCTGCGGCCCCTCACCTCCTGCCTGGCCGCCAATGAGCTGGAGCAGATCACCGGCATCCTCAACGGCACCACCAACTATATCCTGACCCGAATGATCCGGGCGGGCCTCACCTTCGAGCAGGCCCTGAAGGAGGCCCAGACCAACGGCTACGCCGAGAAGGACCCCACCGCCGACGTGGACGGCCACGACGCCTGCCGGAAGATCTGCATCCTGGCCGACCTGGCCTTCGGGCGGCAGGTGGACCCCGCCCTGGTGCCCACCGAGGGCATCCGGAACGTGACCCTGGAGGATGTGGCCTATGCCGACTCTGTGGGCTATCAGATCAAGCTGCTGGGCCGCTGTCTGCGCCAGGAGGAGGGCAGAGTGTGCGCCTTTGTGGCCCCCCATCTGGTGCCCGCCGAAAATCCCCTGTCCGGGGTCGAGGATGTGTTTAACGCCATTGCCGTCACCGGCAACGCCATTGGCGACGTGATGTTCTATGGCCGGGGGGCGGGCAAGCTGCCCACCGCCTCCGCCGTGGTGGCCGACGTGATCGATATTGCCAAGGACCTGAAGAAGGACCGGCACAACGGCTGGGAGGCGGGCAGTCCCGACCTGGTGGTCTCCGCCGACTATCTGATGTCCCCCTGGTATGTCCGGGGCCAGATGTCCGCCGACCAGGCCCGGAAGAGCTGCGGCGAGGTCCAGCTGCTGGCCCGCAGCGGAGCGCCCGCCGGGGAGTGCGCTTTCCTCACCGCCCCCATGACGGAACCGGAGGTGAAGGAGAAGCTGGCCGGCCTGGAGGTGGGTTCCCGCATCCGGGTCCTGTCCTGAACGCAGTGGGCCGCATAGGATGGCGGGGAGGTATGCTTCCCTGATCCCAACCACTTATCTTGAACCTTTAGGGGGAACAACATATATGCTCATTGTACAAAAATTCGGCGGAAGCTCGGTGGCCGACGCCGATAAGATCCGCAACGTGGCCCGCATCGTCACCGAGACCTACCGCAAGGGCCACAGCGTGGTGGTGGTCCTGTCCGCCCAGGGGGACACCACCGATGATTTGATTGAAAAGGCCCGGGAGATCCACCCCGGAGCCTCCAAGCGGGAAATGGATATGCTTTTGGCCACCGGAGAGCAGATCTCCATCTCCCTGTGCGCAATGGCCATTGAACGCATGGGCTATCAGGCCATCTCCCTCACCGGGTGGCAGGCGGGAATGCTCACCGACTCGGCCTACTCCGGCGCCCGGATCAAGCGCATCCGCACGGAGCGCATCCGCAAGGAGCTGGACAAGAAGAAGATCGTGCTGGTGGCCGGCTTCCAGGGCATCAACAAGTACGACGACATTACGACCCTGGGCCGGGGGGGCTCCGACACCTCCGCCGTGGCCTTGGCCGCCTCCCTCCACGCCGACCTGTGCCAGATCTACACCGACGTGGACGGGGTCTATACCGCCGACCCCCGCAGTGTGACAGGGGCGCGGAAGATCGACGAGATCACCTTTGACGAGATGCTGGAGCTGGCCAGCCTGGGGGCCCAGGTGCTCCACAACCGCTCGGTGGAAATGGCCAAGCGGTACAACGTCAATCTGGAGGTGCTGTCCAGCTTCAGCGGAAAGCCCGGTACGAAAGTGAAGGAGGTCGTCAAGACTATGGAAAAAACCCATGTCAGCGGTGTGGCCAAGGACAAAAACGTGGCCCGCATTGCCCTGGTGGGGCTGGCTGATCAGCCCGGAATCGCCTTTAAAATCTTCTCCCTGCTGGCCCAGAAGGGGATCAACGTGGACATTATTTTGCAGTCCATCGGCCGGGACGGCAGCAAGGATATCAGCTTTACCGTGGCCCGTGGAGACGCCCAGGCGGCCAAGGAGGTCATGGAGGAGTACAAGGAGACCGTCGGCTGCAAGCTGGTGGAGCTGAATGAGCAGGTGGCCAAGGTGTCCATTGTGGGCGCGGGCATGGTGAACAACGCCGGCGTGGCCTGCAAGATGTTCGAGGCCCTGTACTCCGCCGGGGTCAACATCAATATGATCTCCACCAGCGAGATCAAGGTGTCCGTCCTGGTGGATGAGCGGGAGGCCGACCGCGCCGTTCAGGCCATCCACGACCGCTTCTTCAGCGAATTTGGAAATGCGTAAACAAAAAATCCGCCCTACCTGGGGCGGATTTTTTATCAAGGAAGGCCTGTCGGCGAGGGCCTACACGTGGCAGCCCTCACAGCTGCCGCAGTCGGGGAACTGGGCGGGGTCGTAGGGGATGCCGCTGCGGTCGCAGTAGTCCTTCAGGGCCGCCTTGATGGCCTCCTCCGCCAGCACGGAGCAGTGGAGCTTGTGGGCGGGCAGACCGTCCAGAGCCTGGGCCACCGCCTGGTTGGTCAGATCCAGGGCCTGGGAGATGGGCTTGCCCTTAATCATCTCGGTCGCCATGGAGCTGGAGGCGATGGCGCTGCCGCAGCCGAAGGTCTCAAACTTCACGTCGGTGATGATGTCGCCCTCAATTTTCAGGTAAATCTTCATAATATCCCCGCATTTGGCGTTGCCCACCTCGCCCACGCCGTCGGCGTCCTCAATCACGCCCACGTTGCGGGGATTGCGGAAGTGGTCCATTACGGTTTCGCTGTAAAGTGCCATAATTTTACCTCACTGAATGACAAAAGATTGTTTTCCCGTTTCCAGGTCCCGCCACACCGGGGACATGCTCCGCAGGTAGCTCACCACCTGGGTCACCGCCTCTATGGTGTAGTCCACATCCTCCTGGCTAGTCTCCTTCGACAGGGTCAGCCGCAGGGAACCGTGGGCAATCTCGTGGGGCCGCCCGATGGCCAGCAGCACGTGGCTGGGGTCCAGGGAGCCGGAGGTGCAGGCGGAGCCGGAGGAGGCGTATACCCCTTTGTCGTCCAGCAGCAGGAGCAGGGATTCCCCCTCGATGCCCTCGAAGCAGAAACTCACATTGCCGGGCAGGCGGCGGGTGGGGTCGCCGTTGAGTATGGAGTGGGGGATGTTGGCCAGCCCCGCAATGAGCCGGTCCCGCAGGGCGGAGACCTTGGCGGCGTTTTCCTCCATGCGGCCGCAGGCCTCATCCAGAGCGGCGGCCATTGCCACGATGCCGGGGATGTTCTCGGTGCCGGCCCGCTTACCCCGCTCCTGAGCGCCCCCCTCAATGAGGCTGGTCAGGGGGACGCCCTTCCGGACGTACAGCGCCCCCACCCCCTTGGGGCCGTGGAACTTGTGGGCGGACAGAGACAGCAGGTCGATGTTCTGCCCCTGGACGTCAATGGGCAGGTGGCCCGCCGCCTGGACTGCGTCGGTGTGGAACAGCACGCCCCGCTCCCGGCAGATGGCCCCAATCTCCGCCACAGGCTGGATGGTGCCAATCTCGTTGTTGGCGTACATCACCGTCACCAGGCAGGTGTCCTCCCGGATGGCCTGGGCTACCTGCTCCGGCCGAATCAGGCCGTTTTCGTGGACGTCCAGCAGGGTCACCGCAAAGCCCTCCCGCTCCAGTCTGTCCAGGGTGTGGAGGACGGCGTGGTGCTCGAAGGCGGTGGAGATGATGTGCCGCTTCCCCTGCCTGGCCCCCAGCAGGGCGGCGGAGCGGATGGCCTGGTTGTCCGCCTCGCTGCCGCCGGAGGTGAAGGTGAGCT
>JAAWIE010000092.1 GCA_022796195.1 Lawsonibacter sp.
GCATAGGGGTAATAGGCCCGGCTGTACTCGTTCAGCTCCACGGAGCGGGTAGAGCGGTCGAACAGGGAGACCCCCAGTTCATCCTCCAGCTTGTGGATGTGCTTGGTGAGGGCGGACTGAGAAATATTCATCCGCTCTGAGGTCTCCTGAAAGCTCTGCGTCTCCACCAAGGAGACAAATTCCTGCAATAATTTCAGTTCCATCTCCACGCACTCCCATCCGGCGAATTATTTCCCGCCTGGAAAAAATTATAGATAAAATCGAATTGATTGTCAAGTCATCTAACAATTATAATTGTTTCAAGCTCAATTTTTGAAGGAATTGCACATAAATATTGAAGGAGGAGTTTTATGTTTATTCAGGTAGATAAAGAGACCTTCCCTACGGAAGACAGCAGCGTCATCAATGTCCGGCAGAAGCTTTTTCCCGAGGAGGAAAAAATGCCTCTGGTCAAGTACTTTTACAAGTACCCCCTCCACTACCCCACGCCGGTGGAGATGCAGATCATCAACACTATGAATCCCATTCCCGTGGAGGACGCCATCCAGCCTGAAAACTTCATGTCTCTGCTCAAGCCCTACGGCTATGACAAGTACGAGCTGGGCTACTGCATGTTCCCCGACGGCTCCGGCTATGTGGCCACCTACCGGGTCCGCCCGCCCCACATTACCGCCGAGATGGAGCGCTGGTACCGCAACTGGCGGAACCTGAAATCCAAGAGCATGGTCCCCGGCCACGGCAACCTGCGCTACAAGATCTGGAACTACGCCGACCACTTCGACCACTACTACGTGAACTGGAAGAACGGCTCAGACGGCATCCACACCACAGAGAGCCTGGATTTGGGGGCTGGCGACCGGATGTACGACACCATCCGGCACGAGTTCCCCCTGTCCGACTTCGGCATGACCGACCAGTGGATGGCTGAGCTAAAGGCGGCGGGCTGCCAGCTCACCAGCCACGGCTCCTACGAGACCTTCGACGAGCCGGGAACCCACCTGTGCCTGAGCTACTCCCGCCCCTGCCCCCAGGGCGGCGTGGAGACCCGCAGCCGGGAGTGGATCGGCTGGCGGCCCGAGAACGGCAAGCTGGTCCGGGACCCCGCCACCAAGTGTGACCTGGACTACCTGAAAAAGGTGGTCATCCACACTCTGGTGGAGTGGGAGCACCTGTACACCTTCCTGCCCGAGCTGTACGCCGAGTACAAGGATCAGCCCATGGACGCCGACTGATCTCCGCTTCAGCCCCTGACAAATAATTTAAATAGAAAGAGACGATGAAAATGGCAGCACCACAAGCGACACGGACTCTGCGGCCATTCGGTCTGCGGGACCAGTTCGGTTATCTGGCCGGCAACTTCGCCGGCGACTTTACATACACCCTGTGTACCGGCTTCATGATGAAGTTTTACACCGACGTTTTGGGTGTATCCGCTGTTATTGTCGGTCTGGCTATGACGGTGGCGCAAATCCTGGACGCCGTTACCGACCTGGGCATGGGCCAGATCTGCGACCGTGCCCCTACCACTGAGCAGGGCAAGTTCCGCCCCTGGATCCGCCGGATCGCCGGTCCCGTCTCCCTCATCAGCTTCCTGATGTACGCAAGCTGGATCAAAGAAGCGCCCATGACATTGAAAATCGTGTGGCTGTTCGTCACCTATCTACTCTACTCCAGCGTGTTCTACACCATGATTATCATCCCCTACGGTTCCATGGCCTCCGCCATGTCCAACGACGCTCTGGACCGGACTAAGCTGTCTAACTGGCGGCACGTGGGCGGAACCCTGGCAGTCACCGTTATCAACTTTATTGTTCCCCTGGTGGTCTATGTGGACGCCACCAACCCCGATGGCTCCCTAATCCTGAACGACGCGGGCGAGGTAATCCAGAGCCTGAACGGCACCAGAATGATGCTCTGCGGTTTGGTGTTCTCCATACTCTCCTTTGTTCTGTGGATGGTCTGCTACTTTATGACCACTGAGCGGGTCAAAATCCCCTCAAAGAACGAGAAATTGAATATCGGTGCGTTTATCAACAACCTGTTCCACAACCGGGGCCTGATTGCAATCGTCCTGCTGATTATCGTACAGGAGTGCTCCAACAGCGCCTTCCACCGCATGAGCGGATATATGTTTGACAACTACTTCCGCCAGGGCAAGATGCAGGCCATTACCAGCCCGGTAGAGACCATTATCACACTGGTCATTGCGGCCTGTATCGTCAAAATTGTGGCCAAGGTGGGCAAGAAGGAGATCACTGTTACCGGCTGCCTGATCTCCGCCGCCGTGTTCGCCATTGCCTTTGTGATGCACACCAGCAATGTCTACAGCTGGCTTGTCATTTATGGCGGCGTCACTGTGGGCCTGGCCCTGTTTAACCCCGTCACCTTCGCTCTGGTCACTGACATTGTGGACGACGAGGAGGTCCGCACCGGCAACCGGATGGACGGCACCATCTATAGTGTCTACAGCTTCGGCCGGAAGTTCGGCAGCGCCCTGTCCTCCGGCGTCACCGGTATGATGCTGTCTATCATCGGCTATGACAGCGCCCCCGACAAGTATGCTCCCAGCCTGACTGACGGGATCTACAACATCTCCTGTGTTGTCCCTCTGATCGGCTTCGTGCTGATGGCCCTGATCGTCGGCGTACTCTATCCGCTGAACAAGAAGCGGGTCGACTCCAACGTGGCCATTTTGAAGGAGCGCCACGGCGGCGAATAAAGCCCCAAAATCTCAATTAAAGGAGTGAATCCTATGCTGACATTAAAAGGAAGGACCATGATTATCACCGGCGGCGCAGGCCACAACGGGATGAGGGTTGTGGAGATGGCCCTGGAGAACGGCATGAACGTGGCCCTGATGAGCGGCTTCCACGCCAAGGCCCAGAAGGCCATTCAGGAGCTGCTGGAGCGCCGCCCGGAGTTTGAGGGCCGTGTCATCGGCTACGCCCAGAATCCCCAGGCCAAGCTGGAGTGGAACATGGAGGCGGCCCCGGAGATCTACAAGCCCGACTCCAAAATGGCCGACGTCCACCACTGGATTTTCGAGAAATTCGGCAGCATCGACGTGGTGGTCAACGCCAAGGGGGGCCACGTCCCCTGCACCATGGAGCAGACCGACAAGACCATCTGGGCCCATTCCATGGAGGTGGTGGAGTCCGCCTTTGTCAACGTGAAGCTGGCCCTGCCCTACCTGGAGAAGAGCAAAGCCCCCCGGGTCATCAACATGACCAGCTGCGACGGACGCCACGGCGGCTGGCGGTGCGACCCTGCCTTTGCGGCAGCCCGGGGCGGTCTGGAGGCCATGACCTACGAGATGGCCAAGGAGCTGGGGCCCAAGGGCATCACCTGCAACATCGTTCTTCTGGGCCACATCGAGAATGACGTGCCTCCGGAGACGACCCTCACCGACGAGGCCCGGGCCGCACTGTTGGCCCGCACTCCCATCGGCCGCCTGGGCCAGCCCCAGGACGTGGTGGCAGCGGTGGAGTTTTTGGCCAGCGAGGAGGCCGGATTTGTCAACGGCGCCCGCATCGACGTCAACGGCGGCTTTGTCGTGGGTTAAAAGGAGGAACACACCATGGAACTGATTACCGAAAACTGTATGCCCCATATCAAGGTCCCCGAGCTCTCCCCTGAGGAGAAGGCTCTGCCCTCCTCCTGCTTCTACACCGACTACCCCCTATATCCCCCCAATCCCCTCCAGCAGCAGATTTTAGACGCCGGCCCCATGCGGGTTGAGGACGCCATCCCGGTGGAGCACTGGCTGGACTGGCTCCAGCCCCACGGCTACCCCAGGGTTGTCTACGGCTACACCATGATGCCCGACGGCTCCGGGTTCTACATCGAGTACTCTGTCACGCCCCCCACCTGGAAATCCGCCTGGCGGCGGTGGTACGGCAAGTGGTACAACCAGTACTCCAGGAGCATGAAGGGCAAGAAGCTGGGCAATCTGCGCTACAAAATCTGGAATCCCATCGACCACTGGGACCACAGGTTTATCAACGGCGAGAACGACAAGGACGGCGTCTGGTCCCTGGAGACCCTGGACCTGGGTGCGGGCGGCGATCCCAGCTGCGGCATTCCCGCCATCTCCCACCAGATCAATTTGCGGGACTACGGCCTCACCGCGGAGAAGCAGCGGGAGCTGGAGGAGGCCGACTGCCGGGCCGAGGCGGTCTACGAGGAGTTCTTCGACCAGGACGGCAATCAGCTGCCTGGCCACCACCTGGTGCTGCGGTTCAGCCGCCCCTGCCCCCTGGGCGGCCGGGAGAGTCTCAACTGCGAGTGGATGGGCTGGTACCCCAGGGACGGCAAAATTGTCCGGGACCCGGACACGCCGGTGGACGAGACCTACCTGAAAAATGTCATAACCCACAATACCATTGAGCGGGCCCACCTGCTCCAGGTGCTGCCCGATTTGTACGAGGCCTACAAGGACCTCCCCATGGATGAGGACTGAATAATGAGCGGTGCTGTGACGGCAGGTCGCAGCACCGCTTTTGTATTAAACACATAAAAATCATTTTAAAATTTTGTATAAAATGGTCACTTTTTCCGTTTTGGAAAATAACACTCCAGGAACAGAATTGATTCAAGGAAGCCGTTTTTATAAAATAGAATCAGAGTTGAACCCGCTATCTTCGACAAAAGGGTTCATAAAAGGAGGAACTTATATGAAAAAAGCACTTGCCTTGCTGCTGGCTGCGGCCATGTCTCTCAGCCTGGCCGCCTGCGGCGGCAATGGTGGAACCAGTGCCGGCAACACCGGCGGCGATGGCTCCAAGTCCATGCCTGAACTGGACACCGGAAGTGTGGCGACTGCCATGGACACGGCGGCAGAATCCGTCACCGTTGCGGTGGACGACGACTCCTTCACCATTGGCCCCTGGGGCAGCGACAGCGCCGTCCGGGACTGGACTGAGACCATCCTGTGGACCCACCTGGCCTACCGTCCCTTTATCGGCGCCGCCTTTGAGGCCGGCGAGCTGGAGCTGGTTGCTGCCAAGAGCGTAAATGCAGTGGACAGCACTACCTATGAGGTAGAGATCTACGACAACATCGTGGACAGCGCGGGCAACGCCATCAAAGCCTCCGACGTGGTATTCAGCTATGACAAGCTGGCCGAGCTGGGCTATGTCACCGAGATCAGCACCTACTACAGCAGCGCCGAGGCCACCGGCGACTACACCCTGACCATCAACCTCAAGAGCGACACCGAGGGCGCCATTGAGGAAGTCCTCTGCGGCTGCTCCATCGCCAGCGAGTCCTGGTACACCAGCGCTTCTCAGGACGAAATTGAGAAGAACCCCGCCACCACCGGCCCCTACACCGTGGAGAACATGGAAATCGGCGCGTCCCTGACCATGGCCGCCAAGGACAACTACTGGAAGACCAGTGATTTGACCACGGTTGAGCTGCAAAATGTGAAGAAGATTAACCTGAAGTGCATCACCGAGGCCTCCATGCGCTCCGTGGCCCTGGAGAACGGCGAGGTGGATATGGCCGAGATCGCCGCCTCTGACGTCAGCCGTTTTGAGAGCGGCAGCGACTACAATATCACCCGCTATATGAACGCCATGTCCCAGTACCTGATTTACAACACCAGCGAGAACTCCCCTATGCACGACGTCAACGTCCGCCGGGCCGTCTCCTACGCCACCGACTCCCTCACCGTGATGATGGGCGGCGGCAGCGACGCCTGTGTGGTCAGCCACGACGTGGCCCCCAACAAGGGCCCCGACTACGTGCAGGATTGGGACAATCAGTCCTACTTCGAGCAGGACCTGGACAAGGCCGCCGAGTGCCTGGCCGCCGCCGGCTACAAGCCTGGTGAGCTGAAGCTGAAGATCCTGACCTCCGCCCAGGCCCCCCAGGGCCCCTACGTGGCCCTCCAGGCCATGCTTCAGGAGGCCGGCATCGAGCTGGAGATTATGGCTCTGGACCGGGCCGCCCGCATGGGCGTTCAGAACGACCCCACCGTGTGGGATATCGCCGAGTACTCCGACGTGGTGACCGACTTTACGACCCACTTCTGGAGCAACCTGTTTAACGAGGACAACTACCCCGGCCAGGGTACCCAGGGCTTTACCCAGGACCCCGAGCTCCAGCGCCTGCTGAAGGCCGCCATGTCCGACCGCAGCGAGGAGAACATGAACGCCTTCCACAACTACGTGGTTGAGAACTGCTACATGTATGGCCTGTACACCGAGATCCGCTCCATTGTCACCACCAAGGGCCTGACCAACGTGTGTATGCAGAAGGAGAACCCCGTGCTCAACGCCATGACCTTTACCGGCGATTACGTGCCCGCCGTGTAACCCCAATGTTTCCGGCCGGACCTGATTCCGGTACATAGCAAATGCGGAAGCAGTACTGTATGAACCCCGGATACAGTACTGCTTTTGCAAAATAATCCCGCAGCTCTACACTGAAAGGAGAGGAGAATGGCATGACACGCTATATCATCAAGCGGCTGCTGATTATGATTCCCCTGCTCATTGCGGTGGGCGTCATCATGTACACCCTGATGGAATTTGTCCCCGGCGACCCTGTGGACATTGTGTTTAACACCGGCTTCCACACGGAGGAGGAGAAGGATTTGATGCGGGAGGCCATGGGGCTGAACCGGCCCTTTGTGGTGCGGCTGGGGGAGTATATCGGCGGCGTCTTCCTGCACTTTGACTTCGGCACCAGCCTGCTGGACGGCACCAGCATCAAAACCGCCCTGCTGAACCGCTTCCCCAATACCCTGTATATCGCCATCTTCAGCATCCTGCTGACCGTTGTGGTGGGCCTGCCTCTGGGCATCTATACGGCGGTCCACGCCAACAGCCTGGGGGATAAGGTGTCGCTGTTTGTCACGCTGCTGTTCGACTGTATGCCCAGCTTCTGGACAGCCCTGCTGCTGGTACTGCTGTTTTCGGTGAAGCTGAAATGGCTTCCGTCCTCGGGCAACGACTCGCTGAAATTCTTCATCCTGCCCACCCTGGCCAACTCCCTGGGCGGACTGGCCGGCTTCACCCGGCAGGTTCGGGCCAGTATGCTGGAGGTCATCCGCTCCGACTATGTCACCACCGCCCGTTCCAAGGGTCTGCCGGAGCATGATGTGGTGTACGGCCACGCCCTGCCCAACGCCCTGATCCCCATCCTGACGGTGGTGGGTATGCGCTTTGGCAGTATGCTGGGGGGCGCCACCATCGTGGAGGTGATCTTCTCCATCCCCGGCATCGGCCAGTACCTGGTCAACGCCATCAACGGCCTGGACTATACCGCCGCCACCGGCAGCATTATCTTCATCGCTTTCACCTTCTCCGTCATTATGCTGCTGACCGACCTGCTGTACGCCTACGCCGACCCCCGCATCAAGGCCCAATACACCGCTTCCAGCAGAAAGAAGGTGCCCGCAAATGGCTGAACTGTTGAAGGAAAAAACCGAAAAAAAGAATCCCAAGCACGGACACGGCGGCTATCACAAGGGTGAGAACAGACGCCGCCACGGAAGAAAGGCGGAGAGCTTAAAGCCGGGCTCCCTGAAATATGTTTGGAACAGCGTCTCCCACAACAAAAGCGCTGTCATCGGCATGGTCCTGCTGGCAGCCATTGTGATTCTGTGCATCCTCTCCCCCTACATCTGTCCCTGGCCCTACTCCAAGATGAACATGCCCCACGCCTATCAGGGGCCCAACCTGACCCATCTGCTGGGCACCGACCACATCGGTCGTGACCTGCTCTCCCGTGTGCTCTACGGCGCCCGGTACACCCTGATTATTGGCATCACCGCCACCGTCATCTCCGCCGTGCTGGGTATTCTGATGGGGGCCATTGCCGGCTACTTCGGCGGCTTCATCGACTCCTGCCTCATGCGTTTCCTGGACATCTTCCAGGCCTTCCCCACCCTGATCCTGGCTATGGCCTTCTGCGCCATCTTCGGCAAGGGGGTTGACAAGTGTATCTGGGCCCTGGGCATCACCGGCATTCCCGGCTTTGCCCGGCTCATGCGGGCCAACATCCTGCGGGTCGTCAACATGGAGTACATTGAGGCCGCCCGGACTATCAACTGCCCCACCTGGCGGATCATCGCCCAGCACATCATCCCCAACGCTATCTCCCCCATTATCGTGGAGATCGCCATGACCGTCAGCCGCAACGGCCTGACTTCCTCCTCCCTCAGCTTCCTGGGTATGGGGGTCC
>JAAWIE010000093.1 GCA_022796195.1 Lawsonibacter sp.
CTCGGACCGCGATTTGATTGAGGTTATTCGCACACCGCCTTTGCAGAGAAACAATGTCTTTGACGGGAGCGAGGTCAACGTGGAGCACATAGCCGTTGACGATTTTATTTATTTCTATAACCACGAGCGTATCCAGTTGAAAACGGGAGAGACGCCGCTTGCGCAACGTCTCTCCGCATAATTCTAAATATTTCCTACCAGGGACCTTTTTGTGCCGTCTGCACAAGTTGGGGCGGTTCAGAAAGGCCGGGGGATACAGGGAAGGACGTCTCTCTATGGAGACGTCCCTCTACCGGTCGCTCGTAAGCCAGCCCTCATTCTGGAAGATCAGGTCGTCCAGGTCGGGCCCATGGGGCACGGGACCCCGGTCGGGCATGGGCAGTATGGTTTTGTCTTCGCTCATAATGGTTCCTCCCCTGTGCATTTTCGATATACATATCAGTATATGCGGCATAGGGGAGGATATGTGTATCTCTGCGTACAACTTTCTAGGAAAAAAATCGAACGATTCCAGCGGCCTCACACTGCGCCGAAGCGGTCCAGCGGCCATAGCGCCAGCACCGCTTTGCCCAGCACATAGCCGGTATCAATGGTCCCCAGCTGGTCGTCCCGGCTGTCGGTGGAGTGGTTGCGGTTATCTCCCATCACAAAGATGGAGCCCTCGGGCACCTCCCAGTGGGTCTGCTGCATGGTAACCGCATAGCTCTGGTACATCTCCTCCGGAAGATAGGGCTCCACCAGGGGCTGGCCATCCACATAGACGGTCCCGGTGCTGTAGTCAATATCCACTGTCTGCCCGCCGGTGGCGATTACCCGCTTGACAATCGCCCTGGGACCGGGCCAGCCGTGCAGAAGGACAGGAGTCTTGTTCAGCACTACAATATCCCCCTGCGCCGGGGTGTAGCCCAGGGACCAGATCAGCATAATCTCGCCATCCTGAAGGGTGTGGTTCATCGACTCTCCATCCACTCGGGTAAGGCGGGCCACGCAGTTAAACAGTACCACCGCCGCCACCACACAGCCCAGAAACATCTGGAGCCACTCATACAGGTCGCTTCCCGGGCGGCGAGGTTCCGCCTGTTCTTCTTCCCCATTTTGTGGGAGTTGGTTGTATTCATCCATAGGGTCTCCTCTTTTCTTGTGTCGTGGTGGTATTATACCCGCTTCAGCCAAAAAATGCAACGTCTTTTCAGCCCGCAGACCTACAGCTCAATCTTTGTCACACCCGGCGTACTGCCCAAAATCTCCCCCTCCCGCTTCTGGCAGGTGAATAGGAGCATCTGCTGTTCACTGGACAGCTCCCAGAGCAGCTCCAGGGCCAGGGTGAGGCGTTCGTCGTCGAAGGCGGCAAGGGCGTCGTCCAAAAGGATCGGCGGTTTTTCAGGCAGACACAAACGGCATACCGCCAGCCGGACCGCCAGATAGAGCTGGTCCGCCGTCCCCCGAGACAGGTAGAGGACGCTGCGGGGAAGCACCCCCTCCTGGTCTCGGACAAAACCCTCCAGCTCCCGGGTAAGGCTCACTGCCTGGTACTTGTCCCCGGTGAGCCGGGCCATATACGCTCCGGCCAGCCGGTTCAGCTCCGGGGAAAACCGTTCCTGAAGCTGGGCGCTGGCCTGGGTGAGGGCCTCCATCGCCACCGTCAGCGCCTCCCGCTCCAGCCGTCTCTGGGCCAGCTTTTCCTCCAGTTCCTCCCGGCGGGCGGACTGCGCGGCAGGGTCCCCCATAGTTCGCAGGCTGCCCTGGGCCTGATTCAACCGGGCGCTGACCCCCTCCAGCTGCTCCTCCGTATGGTTCAAGGCCCGCTCAATCTCCTCCGGTCCCTGTTCCGGGGCAGGCAGATCTCCAGTGGTCGCCTCCCCTCCGGCTCCCTGGGCACTCAGGTCCTCCAGACGGCGGCGGCGTTCCTCCGCCCGCTCCCGTGCAATCGTCAGGTCGTGCTCCAGATTCAGCGCCCGGGACAGGGCGGCAGAACAGCCGAACAGGTCCTTCACCTCCGGGGCAAAGCTGTGGACAAAGTCCAACAACTGCATCTTGGCCCCATCCCGCTTCTCCCGCCGCTCGACGACGGCGTTTCGGATAATTTCCATCTCATGGACGGCCTTTTTTGCCGCCTGACACCGTTTTTGGTAGTCCTGAACCTTCGCGGTCAATTCCTCCGGTGATTGAACCTGATACTGCACAAGAATGCTCCCGCTGTCCCGCTTGATTTTCCTGCCCCGTAGCAGGCAGAACCCACCCAGCAGAAACAGCACCACGGCCAGCAGCGGCAAGCCGGGTGAAAACCACCAGCCAGCAGGGGACCAGCCCGCATTCTGCTTAAAATAGAACTGGAGCGCAAGCAGCAGGCCGGCAGCAAGGAGCAGGGCCAGCCAGCCGCCGCGCTTCCAAGCAGCGGCTTTCGCGCGGCTTTGCTCTGCGCCGCGTATCTGGCGGTTGACCTGTTCCTCCGCCTCCTCGCCGTTCAGCCCGGTAAAGTGCTCATCTTTTGCGGCCTCTTCCGCCTGGGCGGCAGACTCTTCCGCCGCCTCCAAGGCAGAGGAGCCCTGTTTAATCTCCTCGTCCAACACCTTGAGGTACTGCAAGTCCCCCTGCGCCTCTTTCAGCCGCTCCCGGTCGGGCAGTGCGCCAAAGCGTTCCAGCTCCCGCTCTAACCGCTCATACTGCTCCTGGGCAGACCGGTATTCCTCCTCCGCCTGGGCGTACCGCTGGGCCACTTGCCGCCGCGCCAATTGCCGGTGCAGCTCTGCCTGTTGAAACAGTCGCTCCCGCTCCCGGATCAGCTCCGCCCGCTCCCCCTCCAATTGGGTAATCTGGGCGGTCACCGCTCCCATCTGCTCCAACGACTGCCCCAGTTGAGCCAGCTCACCCTCCAGCTTAGGGATATCTCCCACGCTTTTGTTAACCTGCCGCCGGTTTTTCCACTCCTTCAACCGCTCCATCGCCTGCGAGAAAGACACATCCTCCTCTCCGGAGGACACCAGGGCGGCAATGCGCCGTTCCAGTTCCGGGGCGGTGGTCACCGTCAGATTGCCCGCCCCCAGAAAGGCAGACCGGGCAAAGACCTCCGCTCCCGCGCCGGTAAGGAGCTCCCCGCAGTTGGAAGCCGTCAGACCAGGCACCGGCTGCTGGGTCTTGGTATAGACAGCGGAGAACGCCCCAAATGGGATATTCCCCTTGGGGCCCCGGCGGATGGTAATATCCTTCTTCTCATACTCCAGGGTAATTTCCCCCTCCATAGGGGCCCCGGACCAGGGCTGATACCGGTTTTTATCCGCCAAATATCCTTTTTTGTCCCGCTCCCGGGTGTCGATACCGTAGAGCATAGCCCGCCAGAAAGCGGCCCAGGTGGACTTTCCCCCCTCGTTTGGGGCGTGAACCAGGGTGAGTCCGGGCCCCGGTTCCAAGCGGGCCTTCTCCAGCTTACCAAAGGTGGCCGTCATGGATTTGATTTTCATGTCTCTTCTCCCCCCTCCAACGCGGCCAGACCATACCGGGCGGCCAGCTGACAGACGGGATTGTCCGGCTCCGCCTGACATTTCTCCCACATGGTACGCAGAAACAGCCCCGTGAGGGTATCCTCCTCCCTCCGGGCCCAGAGATCCTGGGGCAGACGGGTGCGGTCAATGAGCGTCAGACCGTAAAACTCCGGGTCCAGCACCTCTTTCAACGCGGTCAGGTTGGGGGCGGCCCCCTCCCCGTTGAGGACCAAACGGCAGATCAGGTCGCTGGTCTCCCCAGGCAGGACCTCTAAAATAGCGGCCAGCGGCCCCGCCGGCCCGGTGATATCCACCGGAATAATCTCATACCGCCGCTTGGCCAGGGGGACAAAGCGGGTTTTTACCTTTCCGGGTTCGGCCTCCACATAGAGTACTCCCTTTTCCCCCAGTTCATCGAAGCCCCGGCCCTCGGGACAGCCGGGGTAAGCCCAAAAGGTATTCCCCTCCCGCTGTAAGCCGCTCCCCTGGTGGATATGGCCCAGCGCCAGATAGTCCAGTCCGCTGGCCGCAATCTCCATGGAGGTGATGGGACCATACCCGGCGCCGCCCACATTGCCGTGGAGACAGGCAACCTGGAGCGTTCCGTCCTCTGCCGCCTTCAGGCCGGCCAGCGGGCTGGTGTCCTGATGGGGGGCGGTAAAAGCCCGCCCCCAAAGGGTACAGCCGGGCAGGTCCACCCGCTCCAGGGCGTCGGAGGTAAAAATATGTACATTGTCCGGCCAGTCCAGCCCGGCCCAGACCGACCGGGGACTGTAGTAGTCGTGGTTGCCCGGGGCGATGAACACCGGGCAGGGAACGGCGGCCAGAGTCTCCCGCAGGGCCTTGACCGTCTCCCGGAAGACCCGCTCGGAATCCAGCAGGTCTCCCGCCAGCAAAACCAGATCAGCCTGTTTTTCCCGCGCCAATCCCGCCAGCCGGTCCAGCAGCTCCCGCTGTTCCCTCCGCCGCTGTGCGGCCCGCTCCGGACTCAGGCCGGAAAAGGGGCTATCCAGGTGGAAATCAGCCCCGTGAATCATCTTCAACATGGTCTACTCCTCAAGGTCCGCCCGGCAGACGGACACACATTTCTTTTTCTCTGTGTCAAGGACGAACAGACAGGCGTTCAGCTTACAGTTCCCCTCCGCCTCCTCGTACCGCCGGGGCAGGCCCCCCAGGAAAAGGTTCAGGGAGTTCTCTGGCTTAATCCCCAGCACGGAGTTCACCGGTCCGGTCATCCCCAGGTCGCTGACAAAGCCGGTACCCTGGGGCAGGACCCGGCAGTCCGCCGTGGGGACGTGGGTGTGAGTGCCCCACACCGCCGCCGCCCGGCCGTCCAGGTGCCAGCCCATGGCCCCCTTCTCGCTGGTGGCCTCCGCGTGGAAATCCACCAGGAGCAGGTCAAAGCCCCCCCGGTTCCAGTAAAAATTCGCAGCTTTGAAGGGGCTGTCCAGATTGGCGTTCAGGTCCACCCGGCCCATCACATTGAGCACGCCCAGCCGAAGCCCTTGGCACGGGTAGACCCCGAATCCCCGGCCGGGCACCCGGCCGGCATAGTTCGCCGGCCGGAGGATACGGTCCTCCTTATCCAGGAAGGCGCTGATCTGAATGCGGTTCCAGGTGTGGTTGCCCAAGGTAATCACGTCCGCCCCAGCCTCCAGAATCCGCCGGGCCTGAGCCGGGGTGATGCCCACCCCGGAGGCGTTTTCCCCGTTGACCACGGTGAAGTGGGCCCCAGTCTCCTCCCTCAGCCCGGGCAGGCGGCGGGACAGGATATCCTGTCCCCCTTCGCCCACCACATCGCCTACGGCTAGTACGTTTAACAGCATAGAATGTCCTCCTTGCCGGTACTTGTTTCTCTTTTATATTATAATGTATTTCCAGCAAATCCGCAACTGTTTCCCGCCGCCTGCGGCGCTTGAACACAGCGCCGTTCAAGCCGTCTTCCGCGCCCTATTCCACAGCGTTTCTACCAGCTTGTGGAGCAGAATCCCCAGGGCGATATTCGCCGCGAAGGAGAGCAGATAGTACATCCGGTTGCTGGGGCCAAAGCTGACCAGCTTCCGCAGCAGGGGCACCTCGGAAAACAGGCTGACGTTAAGCAGATAAATCTCCAGGCTGTAAGTGCCCAGCAGGCGCAGGGGCTTTCTCAGCCACCCCAGGGGCAGATGTTCAAAGCACCAGCACGCCGCCAAGCACATGGGGATGGTCGTAAACAGAAACAGGCGGGCCAGCAGCAGATAGTGGCTCATGCCGGGAATCTGCCGCACCAGGAGGTACACGCCCCCCAGAACCCACCACACACCCCAGAACAGCACATCCTTCCACCCCAGCTTCCGATTCTCCAGCACGTAAAAGCCCATCAAAATCCCTAGGACAAAAATGGGAATCCGGAATACCAGGTCCATCACATACCAGTACTCCTCCCACATAAACAGCCGCCCCAGCCCCAGCCCCAGCAGTACCCCCGCCGCAGTGGTCCATTCCCGTCGCCGGCTGTCCCGCATCACCCGGAAGCTGGCGGGGGTGAGGGCATAAAATGTCATAGACCCAGCCACATACCAGTTAAAGGCCCCGGCGGAGCGCAGCCAGTAGTAGAGCAGGGTGGAATTCCACACCAGCGAGCTCCAGGGGTTTCCCCGGTAAAGAATTCCGAACAGGGTGTAGGGAATCATCACCAGATAGTAAGCGGGCAGAATCCGCTCTGCCCGCCGGGCCATAAAGGCGGAGTAATCCTGTTCCCTCCGGGCTAGGGACATGGTCAGCCCCATGGAGGACAGCAGGATAAAAATATCCACTCCACCAAACCCTGCGGCCCGCCCCCAGTTGAGCAGGCGGAAGCCCAAATCCAGGTCGAAGGCGTGGAACAGCATGACCCAGAAAATGGCCGCTCCCATCAATTCGGTGCGGTATTTGCTTAATACATTGTAGCCCATGGCGTTCTTCCTTCCTGTGATTCTCTATTCCGGATAGGGAAGTCTTTCTTTTGTCAGACCAAGAAGGTAATCTACACTGGTTCCATACAGTTCTGCCAGCTGAATCAGTATTTCAGGCGTCATAGAATTGACACCCGTTTCGTAAGCGGAATAGGTGCGGCGGTTAACCCCTATTCGCTCTGCCACATACTGCTGCGTCCAGTCGTTATCCTCTCTCAAATTACGAATATTATAATAAATCACAAGATTCACCTCGGATTTATTATATCGTGGCAGTATTTATGCCATTGACTTTTGGCACAAATACTGGCATAATATTTCTGAGGTGATGAAAATGACTTTTTTAGAGATGAAGGCAACATTTTGTAGAAATATTTTAGAACTGCGCCTCCAGAAAAATCTGTCTCTGGAAGCACTCGCTCAGCGTAGCGGCGTTTCCTTGTACATACTGCAAGCACTAGACAAGGGTATCATGCCGGAAGAAATGATGGCAGACGATGCAATACGTCTGGCAAAAGTATTTGGCTGCAAAATAGATGAATTGTTTGAATAAAAAGCGGGACGGTTTACCGTCCCGCTTTTACCGCTTTACTTAATAGGCAGACCGGCCTCTTTCCGGGCCTTGATTTCCCGGAGAGCGTCCTTGTAGGACAGGTTGACCCGGCCCTTCTCGTCAATCTCGGTCACTTTGACCCAAATCATGTCGCCGATGTTGACCACATCTTCCACCTTCTCCACCCGGCGTTCGGCCAGCTTGGAGATATGGACCATGCCGTCCTTACCGGGGGCCAGCTCAACAAACGCGCCGAACTGGAGGATACGTACCACCTTGCCGTAGTACAGTTCACCCACCTGGGGGACAAACACGATGGTCTCAATCATCTTCTTGGCCGCGTCGCAGGAGGCGGCGTCCGGGGAGGCGATGTGGATGGTACCGTCATCCTCAATATCAATCTGCGCACCGGAATCGGCGGTAATCTTCTGGATGACCGAACCGCCCTTGCCGATCACCTCCCGAATCTTGTCGGGCTCAATCTTCATGGTAATCATCTTGGGCGCCCACTTGCACACCTCGGGGCGGGGGGCGGCAATGCAGGGCAGCATGACCTCATCCAGGATGGCAAACCGGGCATCCCGGGTGATGTCCAACGCCTCCTTGATAATTTCATGGGTCAATCCGTCGTTCTTCAGGTCCATCTGAATGGCAGTAATGCCGGACTTGGTCCCGGCCACCTTGAAGTCCATCTCGCCGTGGAAGTCCTCTACGCCCTGGATATCGATAAAGGTAGTAAACCCGCCGTTATCGTCCTGAATCAGGCCGCAGGAAATGCCGGCTACCGGGGCCTTGATGGGCACACCGGCGTCCATCAGAGCCAAGGTAGAGCCGCAGATGGAGCCCTGAGAGGTGGAACCGTTGGAGGAAAGCACCTCAGAGACCACACGGATGGCGTAAGGGAAGTCGTCCTCGCTGGGCAGAACCGGAGCCAGCGCCCGCTCGGCCAGGAAGCCGTGGCCGTACTCCCGGCGGTTGGTGGACCGGGGAGCCCGGGCCTCGCCCACGGAGTAGGGGGGGAAGTTGTAGTGGTGC
>JAAWIE010000094.1 GCA_022796195.1 Lawsonibacter sp.
CGCACAGTACGGGGGACTACCGCCAATTCCGTGGCCACTTCATTCTGAGTGTGGCCTTCAAAATGGATGAGCCTGATTACTTCGGCCTGCCGCTTTTCCAACAGAGAAACATAATACTCCAAGCGTCGCTGTTCTTGCTCCAGCTCCACCAGCTGTACCACAATTTCCTCCTTGATATCGGCGTTCAGCTTGTCGGCCTTGCTCTGGTAGTTGAGGGCGATGTAAAGGGTCTTGTCGGAGATGCGGCCATCCACATGCCCGCCGCCGCTGCCATCACCATGCCCCAGAGCCATCGCGCTGATTATCTCAGACTCGGACGTGCGGGCAGGGTGATCCAACTCATAGTGAAGCAGGGCAATTTTCCGCTTACGCTCCTGGCATGTTTCCAGGAGACGGGTCACACGGAGTTTCATATCTCTATCCATTATAAGATTTCCTTTCCAATCAAAGTTTATCGTTACACTGGGCAAACGAGAAATTTTGATTGGAGGGGAACGGCATCCGGGAGAATGCCTGTAAGTAGAAAAAGAGCGGCCGACTCCACAGAATTGTGGAAACTCGACCGCTTGGTACGCATTGGGGTGTTTCGTCGATGTGACTAATCTGGCAGGCGGGGTTTTTGTCGGTTTTTTAACCGGCTCTCTTTTATTCCTGCGAGAGAAACCGAGACAAGGGCGCCTAAGTGCGCTCAAGTAAGCGGTGTGTCCTGGCACGTCATACCGGCGGATATCCTCAATGCGATGGATCGTCCATCGCATAGGAGCTCCTTCCGTTTACGGCTGGTACACAGACGGCTTATCTCCTCTCACCAAAAGGAACTGTGGCAGTATTCACTGCCGTCTGCCGAGGTAGTTGTTTTATTCAGATAAACCTTTGATCCCTCCTCTTATATCCTGCCACAAGAGACAGTATAGAGATCTAAAGTGGCTTATCAGGGGCTTTATTGGGGCTGTTTCGGGGCTTATTTCGCATGATTCGACACAATTCGTGCAAAAACCAGTCAGGTGAAGCACCTGTTCAAAGGCTTCACCTGACTGGTTCTAAATTACTGTGGGTCAATCGGGAAGAACAAACCTGTATCCGACTCCCCTTGTATTCTGAATATAGAATTTATTAACGGACGCTAATTTTTTGCGGAGTTTTTTTATCAGCGATTTGACGGCTTCATCCACGGCCACTGCCGGTTCATCATTCCAGATATAATCGTATAATTGTTCTCGTGATAAGACTTGCCCTGGATGTTTAGCAAAGCAATGAAGCAAATCAAACTCCTTTCTGGTCAACTCTAAAGGTTTTCCATCAACAATAACCTGCCGGTATCGGGGGCTGATAATCAATTCTGACCCGTGAACAATTGGTTTATGCTGATTATGGTTGATCTCCGCATCAATATACAGCTGAATCAAGGCATTTGCCTGTGCCACACAAACCTCTAAGCTTAAGGGTTTTTCAATATAAGTGTCGGCCCCGGCATGGAGAAGCTCAACAATCCCTTCGGAACTCACAGAATTGGTAAGCAGCAAAATCGGCGTGTGTTTAGACCTGCGCATGATCCGAAGTATTTCCATGCTGTCCATATCAGAAAGCTGAGTATCCAGAATAACTAAACAATAGTCCTGCTTGATGTAACTGTCCAACGCCTCTGCCGAGGACGCCATACAACAAATATCGGTAAAATCATTCTGCATATACTCATGTATATTCTGACATAAAGCTGAGCTATTGCTGATAACCAATATTTGCTTTTTTATATGGATCACTCCTTGTCATATCAGATTTCTCTTTAGCAAATAAGAAAGATCTCCTTCCTTTACTTACAAAACGCACTCAATAAAGCGTGTAAAAGCTGTTTTGCCCTCCGAAGTTCGCTTATACACCCCGGCGTGCTCCAGCACTTGGGCAAAGACCAGGCCGGTCTCCTTCTCCACGATCTCCATGGCGTTTTCCCGAGTGATGGCATAGCTCTTGCCGAAGCCCTCCGCCCAGTCGGCGTGCTTGGCGGTGAGCTCGCTGGCCCGCAGGTTTCCGCCGGAAACTAGGCAGTCAGCCACTGCGGCCAGTTCCTTCTTCAATCGGGCGGGGAGGACGGCCAGGCCCATCACCTCGATCAGGCCGATGTTCTCCTTTTTGATGTGGTGCAGCTCAGCGTGGGGGTGGTACAGACCCAGGGGGTGTTCCTCCGTGGTCAGATTGTTCCGGAGCACCAGGTCCAGCTCGTACTTCTCCCCCCGGCGGCGGGCAATAGGAGTGATGGTGTTGTGGGGCTCACCATCGGTCTCGGCGAAAATAAAGGCGTCCTTGTCAGTGTAGCTCCGCCACGCAAGGAGGATTTTGTCCGCCAGGTCGATGAGGCGGTCAGGGTCCTCCCCGGTAATCCGAATCACCGACATAGGCCACCTGACAATGCCCGCCTCCACATCCTCATAGCCTGGGAAAGTGAAAGTAGTCTCCACTGGGGCCTTCTCCATAGCGAAAGTGTAGTGTCCCCCCTGGAAGTGGTCGTGGGCCAGGATGGAGCCACCCACAATGGGGAGGTCAGCGTTGGAGCCCACGAAGTAGTGGGGGAACTGCCGCACAAAGTCCAGCAGCTTAGCGAAGCAGGCCCGGTCGATTTTCATGGGCACGTGCTCACTGTTCAGACAGATACAGTGCTCATTGTAATACACATAGGGGGAGTACTGCAAAAACCAGGGGGAGCCGTTGATGGTGATGGGGACGATGCGGTGGTTCTGCCGGGCTGGGTGGTTGAGCCGGCCGGCGTAGCCTTCATTTTCGGCGCACAGCTGGCACCGGGGGTAGGCGGAAGCGGGCAGATTCTTGGCGGCGGCGATGGCCTTGGGGTCTTTCTCCGGCTTCGACAGGTTGATGGTGATGTCCAGCTCCCCGTACTCGGTGGGGGCCTTCCATTGCATATCTTTGGCGATGCGGTCCCGGCGGATGTAGTTGGTGTCCTGACTGAATTTGTAGTACCAGTCGGTAGCTGCTTCCGGGCTTTGCGCGCAGAGGGCCTGGAACTTTTCAATTACCTGTGCTGGGCGGGGTGTGAGCCGGCCCATAAGCTCAGTGTCGAACAGGTCCCGGTAAACTACGGAGTTTTCCATAAGGACACCCCGGGCGTGAGCGTCGTCCAGCAGTTCCTCCAGCACAGGAGCCAGCTCAATGTCGCCCCACTCCTGGCCGGGGTCAGTGTAGCTGTCCAGTTTGAGGATGTCCAGGATGGTGTTGATGGCCCAGGTGTACTCGCTCTCCTCAATCAGGCCGGTACGCAGAGCGTAGGTGGCCAGCTTGGAGACGGCTTCGTCAATCATAGCTCAGCCCTCCCCGTAGCCGTTGGGGTGCGCCTTGTGCCAGTTCCAGGCAGAGGACACAATCACTTCCAGGTCGGCATACTGAGGCTTCCAGCCCAGGACGGTCTTCGCCTTCTCCGAGGAGGCCACCAGCTGGGCGGGGTCGCCGGTGCGGCGGGGAGCTATCTCGGCGGGGATGGGGTGACCGGTGACCTTCCGGGCCACATCTACCACCTCCTTGTTGGTGAATCCCACCCCGTTGCCCAGATTGAACACGTTGTTTTCTCCGCCCCGGAGCAGGTAGTCCAAGGCCAGAATATGGGCCTGGGCCAGGTCGGTGACATGGATATAGTCCCGGACGCAGGTGCCATCCTTGGTGGGGTAGTCACCGCCGAAGATGGACAGCTTCTCTCGCTGGCCGTTGGGCACCTGGAGGATGACAGGGATGAGATGGGTCTCGGGGTTATGAGCCTCTCCAATGGCCCCGGAGGGGTAGGCACCGCAGGCGTTGAAGTACCGCAGGGCCACATACCGCAAGCCGTGGGCCTGACTTGTCCAGGCCATCATCTTTTCCATGGACAGCTTGGTCTCGCCGTAGCAGTTGGTGGGGACGGTCTTGTCTGTCTCCAGAATGGGCACTTGCTCCGGCTCGCCGTAGGTGGCAGCGGTGGAGGAGAACACGATTTTGTCCACCCCGTGGGCCACCATAGCCTGGAGGAGCACCATCGTACCACGGAGGTTGTTGTCGTAATATTTCAACGGATTGGACATAGACTCACCCACCTGGGAGGAGGCGGCGAAGTGGATCACGCCGTCGATCTTCTCCGCCTGAAACAGTACGTCCAGGGCGGTGCGGTCACGGATGTCCATCTGGTAGAACCGGGCCTTAGGGTGGACAGCGGCCTGAAAACCGGTCTGGAGGTTGTCGGCCACCACCACGTCCCGGCCAGCGTCGATCAGTTCATATACCGTGTGGGAGCCAATGTAGCCGGCTCCGCCTAATACGAGAATTGCCATAACAATTACCTTCCTTTCCGGTCATCAGTCAATGACCACACAACCACCTTGGGGTCGGATATGAAGCACATGGCACTTGCCGGGGCCTAGAGGGCCTTCCATTCCAGTCTTAAAGGATTTTAGTTTCTCCTGTGGGACAAATGCCTGAATAGTTCCCGCAAAACCGCCGCCATGGACACGAATGGCACCAGTGCCTTCCAGCAGTTCTCGGCCCAAAGCCAGGGCTAGGGGGATGGCTTGCTGTCTGGGATCGGTAGCGGAGTAAGTGTTTTGCAGGTGAAGACTAGAGGACAAGCCAGAGGCGTTGACCAGAGCCAGGAACCGGGGAAAGTCTCCAGTCCTTAGGGCCTGAGCTTCCTGGATAGCCCGGCGATCATCGTCATAGAAGTGGAGAGCCCGGAGAATGGCCCGATCCCCACACCGCACCCGCAGAGAGGGAATTGCCTCTTTGAAGTTGGCCTCGGGCACATCCCGGAGGACAGACTTGCCAAAGTGAGCAGCCACCGCGCCCATCTCGAGGGTAATGTCGGCATAGTTGCCGGTGAGGTCACCATGGCTGGAACCAGTGTCTACAATACACAGCACATGGCCCGACTTGGAAAAGTCGTAGTCCACCCGCTCTACCGTGGGGGTGGCCGGGTCGGCAAAGTCGATGGCCACCGCTCCGCCCACCGAGGAGCCCATCTGATCCATCAGGCCGCAAGGCTTTCCGAAGTAGACATTTTCTGCATATTGGCCAATCTTGGCGATGGTGACCGCGTCCAGAGCGTCTCCACAACAGAAATGATTGAGAATATTCCCTAGAAGCGTCTCGTAGGCGGCAGAGGAGCTGAGACCGGAGCCGGACAGTACGGCGGAGGTCACATAGGCATCAAAGCCAGACAGCAGATAACCCAATTCCCGAACCTTCGCCGCTATGCCCCGGATCAGAGCCGTTGTGGTATTTTTCTCCTCCTCTCTGGGCAGGAGACTGTCCAGGCCAACCTCCAGAAGGGGATAACCCTCGGATTGAATCCGGATCACATTTCTCCCATTGGGAGCGGCACAGCCCAGCATATCCAGATCCACGCTTCCACACAGTGCATGACCGTGCTGGTGGTCGGTGTGGTTGCCGCCGATTTCGGTTCGGCCTGGCCCACTGAACAGAGCACAATGCTCAGAGAACTCAAACTGTTGAGAAAAGTGTTCCACCACCCGGATAGCCCGGTCTCTAGCCCGGTCCAGGCTGGCCTGTATTCCATCTAGGGCATACAAGCAGGACAACACATCGTCATAGACGCCCGTTTGCAAGGCATGAATCATAGATTTTACCGTAATCAATTCCAGTTCCCCCTATCTTTTTTGATACATAAGGTGTATAATAGCATCAAATCAACTATTGTTTTGTCCTGCTGCTCTGGCCAGCAGCGGATCACTCCAGTGGACACGGAAAAACTGGATTAGCGGCCCAGTGCAGAAGGTCAGCAAAATGGTGCCGATACCGATGATCTTCCACTGAATACCCGCCTGGCTACCAGTAAAAAAAGCAATCCCCACGCAAATGATATCCAGAATGATTCTGGCGATGCGGAACTGGATAGTGCCTTTTGTCAGGCCCTCCACCACATAGCCAGCGGCGTCGTAGGGAGCCATACCCATATCGGCAGAGATGTACAGTGCATCACCCACGCAGATCAGCAGAGCGGCCACGACCAACACGGTGATTCGGATTGGAACAGTGGCAAAGGTAATGCCCAACTTGCCCACCAGCCACATTATAAAGTCCGCTGTATAGCCCACAAAGACCATATTGAAAATGGTTCCAAAACCGATAAACTGCCGTTTGAACAAGAAGATCAGCACCAGGATTCCCGCATTGACCAAGAGTTGGAGGGTTCCGAACTGCATACCCAGCACTGCGCTGATACCGGTATTCATGGCGGTAAAGGGATCCGCACCCATCTCCGCCAGCTTGAACAGTCCCACGGCGGTGCCTACCATTAGAATGCCGATTACCACAGCCAAGCCGCGAATCAGGTATTTTTTTGAATATTCCATTAATAATCTGTCCCTTCTGTGAGGTAATTATGGAAAACTCGATTTTTATTGAATTTCCAGAGGCTGAAGAAGAAGAACTGCATATCAATAATTTTGGCCGTTCTTTTACCAAGCCCGGGCATAGGTATGGCCCTGCCGTCCGCAGCTTCTACCTTATCCACTATATCGTGGAGGGAGAAGGGGAGTATTCCGTTAACGGTGCTACCTACCGACTAAAGCAAGGACAGGGCTTTCTCATTGAACCCGACTACCTAACTACCTACACGGCGGATTTGAGACGGCCCTGGGCCTATGTATGGCTTGGTTTTTCCGGGCGGAAAGCCAAAGACATTTTGAATACCGTCGGTTTGAGCCAAGACTCCCCTATCTTCACCTGCGCTCCGGAGCAGCATCTGGAGCAGTATATCATAGACATGCTGGAGCATAACTATGGCACCACCAGCGACCTCTACCGCCGGGAAGCCATGTTGCTGCTGTTCTTTTCTGCCCTGGCTCAGACCAAGCGGGAGTCAGTAGCCGACCGGTCTGAGAATATCTATGTGGCTCAGGCCATCCGTTATATCCAGGATTGCTACCATGAGCCCCTGCGGGTGGAGGACATGGCCCGGTATGTGGGGCTGAACCGCAGCTACCTCAGCACCCTGTTCAAAAAATACACCGGACTGTCCCCTATTAAATATTTGCAGACCTTTCGTATGACCCGGGCGGCCCATTTGCTCTCCCTGACCCAGTTACCCATCACCGCTATTGCTTACTCCTGCGGCTACCAGGAAACTGAGTCCTTCCACAAGATTTTCAAACAGCATACAGGGCTGTCTCCCAAACGCTACCGGATACAAGAGCAAGCAAAAACTGCAATTAATAGAGAAAATCTGTCTTTTTAATTCTTCCCACCCCTTTCGGGGTGGGAAGTTTTCCTTACAGTCCTACGACCTCATAGACCAAGGAGCGGAAATCCTCACAGCTGCCACTGCCGCCGCTCCCCTCGATTATCTGGCCAGAAGCCTGATCCTCCAGCATAAGCCCAAACTGCATCAGCTCATCACCATATGCCTCGTAAGAGAGGTACTTGCTGTAGATGTGATACTTTCGATCCGGGTCCAGTCCCAGAAGGGGCAGACGGCGGTAGGGGCCGTTGATCTCACTGAGGATACGGGTCACTGTCACTAGGGCCCGGCTGCCGTCATGCTCTGCCACCTCCCAGGCGGCGAAGTTGCCCTCAAAGGGGCTGAGCAGCCGGTAGAAAGCCCCCTGAACAAGCAACCTCCGGTTTTGTTTGTAAAACACCACCTGCTGCTTGACGGCTTTCAGTTCCTCCTCACTAAGTTTGTTCAGATCCAGCTCATAACCAAAGGCTCCAGTCATAGCCACATTTCCCCTGGTTTCAATGGGGGTGTTCCGCCCCACCTGGCTGTTGGGACAGGCGGAGACGTGGGCCCCCATGCTGCTGATGGGGTAGACCAGGCTGGTGCCGTACTGGATCTTCAGCCGCTCGATGGCGTCGGAGTCGTCGGAGGTCCAGCCCTGGGGGGCGTAGTAGAGCAT
>JAAWIE010000095.1 GCA_022796195.1 Lawsonibacter sp.
ATTGACAACGCCATCCACTCGGCGGCGGGGCTTCAGCTCCGGGATGAGTGCAATCAAATCATGCAGGCCCAGGGCCGTCCGGAGCCCAACGGCCAGGCCAAGCTGACCCACGGCTGCAACCTGCCTGCCAAATATGTGCTGCACACGGTAGGGCCAATCATCCAGGGACCGGTCACACGCCGGGGCAGGGAGGAACTGGCATCCTGCTACCGCTCCTGCCTGGAGCTGGCAGCGGAGCACAGCCTGGAGACCATCGCGTTCTGCTGTATCTCCACCGGGGAATTTCATTTCCCCAACCGGGAAGCCGCTGAAATCGCGGTGAGCACCGTCACCGGGTTCCTCCAGCACAACACATCCATTCGGAAGGTGATCTTCAATGTTTTCAAGGATATCGACACCCAAATCTACCGAGACCTATTGGGAGAAGCTTGACCGGCTGAAATCGGCCCTCGCAGATGCGGACGCCGTCGTCATTGGCGCCGGGGCCGGCCTGTCCGCCTCGGCGGGGCTGACCTACTCCGGGGAGCGGTTCGAGAAGCACTTTGGGGACTTTAGCCAAACGTACGGCATTCGGGATATGTACTCCGGCGGCTTCTATCCCTTCCAGACCTTGGAGGAGTACTGGGCCTGGTGGAGCCGTCATATCCTGGTGAACCGCTATGAACGGGCCCCCAAGCCGGTCTATGACCAGCTGCTGGATTTGGTGCGGGGGAAGGACTATTTTGTCCTCACCACCAACGTAGACCACCAGTTTCAGCTGGCGGGCTTTGACAAACAGCGGCTGTTCTATACTCAGGGGGACTATGGTCTGTGGCAGTGCTCCAGGCCCTGTCATCAGGGGACCTATGACAATGAGGACATTGTCCGCCGCATGGTAACAGAGCAGAGAGATATGAAGGTCCCCTCAGAGTTGATTCCACATTGCCCCAAATGCGGCAGGCCCATGACCATGAACCTGCGGTGTGACGACACCTTTGTTCAGGACGAGGGATGGGATCAGGCGGCGTCCCGCTATAGGGACTTCCTGCGGCGGCATCAACATGGGAGGGTTCTGTATCTGGAGCTGGGCGTTGGGATCAACACCCCGGTCATCATCAAGTACCCCTTTTGGGAGTACGCCCACGAAAATCCGGAGGCCCTATACGCCTGCCTCAACCTGGAAAGCGCCTATGCGCCGGCGGAGATCAACAGCCGCTCCATTTGTATCAACGGCGATATCGAGACTATTCTGAACAGCATTTCTGACCCTTCTTAGCTTGACTGTATTGAGCGTGTTTTTTCTGTCTGGCATTATGGAAGCGATAGCGCCAGTCCAGACATCAGATTTCAGACAGCGTTGAGCCCTTCTTGCACAGAACGGGCGGCGCTGTCTGTTTTTTCTGGGCAACATCCACACGACGGACATGAAGTCATCAACGCACCGGTCAGTACCTCGCTGTTCAAGTTCAAACCCTCTGCAGCGAGCTGGCCCAGCTAAAAGACCATCATCCGAGAGGTCAAGGAATATTGGCAGGCTATTGGCAAATATTATTTCTAAAACACCAGCAATAGGTTTTTTTTATTGGGGCATCAATTATCGGTATAGGGTTTCGGGCACATTTGCCTTGAAAAGGCCGGGGGTAAGAGGTATAATTCCACCATAAGATGAGCCGGCAGACATCTTACTTTGTACATTTTAACCATTTTTAGAGCAGCCCCGCCTGGCGCGGGGTGGGGAATCCAGGCCGCTCCGTTTGAATCTGTCGGAGGTGCTGAGACAGGTGTCTCCAAAGATGCTTTAAGCCGCAGGGAGGCTGATTGCGATGATCGAAATGCGCCAGCTGATTTATTTGGATGCGGTGTATCGGTACAAGAGCTTTACAAAGGCCAGCAAGGCCCTGTATGTCTCCCAGCCCACCATCTCGGCAGCAGTCCGGTCGGTGGAGCAGGAGCTGGAACTGACGCTGATCGAACGGACCCCCAAGGGGGTCGTATTTACAGTGGAGGGCGAGACCCTCATGCACCGGATCCGGCAGCTTCTCAGCGATTACAGCGACATTATGGCGGAGGCCAATGAGCTGAGTCATAAGGCCAACTATACGCTGCGGCTGGGCATTGCCTCCATCCTGAGTTCAGATATTTTTCCGCTGATCTATAAGGACTTCCTCGCCAGCCATAAGGACCTCACCATCCGGCTGGACGAGGACAGCGCCCATGGTCAGATCAAAAAGCTTCTGAACGAGGAGCTGGACCTGGCTTTCAACGGCCTGCCTGACGACCTGGACAGCAACAAGCTCCGGGCTGCCCCGGTATGTAAGCGGGAGATCAAGCTGATTATGCACCGTGACCACCCCCTGGCCTGTTTGGATAGGATCCCGGTGGAACGGCTCAACGGAGAGGATGTGTCTATGCTGTCCTCTTCCGGGGTTATGGGTCAGGTGCTGGAGCAAGCCTTTGCGGATCGGGGGGTTCAGCCCAATGTGGTATCGGAACACTCCCAGATTCATGGAATGCTGGAGATCGTGCTGACCTGCTGCAGCCTAGGCTTTGTAAACCTGTCACCAGAGACGGTGTCCATGCCCAAGTATGAGGAGCTGGAGCTGCGCTCCTTCCAGGAGCCGCTGAGCTTTATGGTAGGCTTTATGATGAAAAAGCGGAAATATATTCCACCGGTCTGTCAGGAGTTGATCCGGTTTATCTCAGAGCGGTTGGGCGGCGGAGTGCCAGAGAGGGGCGCTCCAGGTGACCTGTTGATTCCCTGAACATTTTACTTTACAGCTTTTGAGCAGAAAGAGCAGGAATACAGTATGAACTACGAAGAGAAAGCCCTAGAGTTAAGGAGAGACATTTTACGGATGCTCTATGGTGCTCAGTGCGGCCACCCTGGCGGCTCGCTGTCCTGTGTGGAGCTGATGATGGCCCTCTACTATCGGGTGGCCAACGTGGATCCCCACAATCCCCGAGAAGAGAACCGGGACCGGATTATCCTTTCCAAAGGGCACGCCTGCCCCACCCAATACGCAATTTTGGCGGATATGGGCTTCTTCCCCCGGGAGGACCTGTGGAGCCTGCGGCAGATCAACTCCCATCTTCAGGGCCACCCCGATATGCACAAGACCCCGGGGATTGACGCCAGCACCGGCTCGCTGGGCCAGGGAGTGGCGGTGGCTGGCGGCATTGCCCTGGCTGCAAAGCATCAGGGAAAAAACTACCATGTCTATGCCATTACCGGGGACGGAGAGACCCAGGAGGGGCTGGTGTGGGAGGCGGCCATGTCCGCCAGTCATTATAAGCTGGATAATCTGACGGTCATTTTGGATTATAACGGCCTGCAAATTGACGGGGCGGTGGATTCCGTGATGAGCCTGGGAGACGTTGCGGACAGATATCGGAGCTTTGGCTTCGCCTGCTTTGATGTGGACGGCCACGACATGGACGCCATCACCACCGCCCTGGAGGCGCCAGTGACCGGCCAGCCCAAGTTTATCTGCTGCCGCACCATAAAAGGAAAGGGCGTCTCCTTTATGGAAAACCGGGTTGGGTGGCACGGCAAGCCGATCGATGCCCGGTCCTATGAGGCCGCGATGCAGGAATTGGGGGTGACAGTATGATGATATCACAGCGGCAGGCCTATGGCGAGGTTTTGGCCGAACTTGGAAAGGAATATGAAAACCTGGTTGTCTGCGACGCCGACTTGGCCCACGCCACCATGACTTGTATCTTTGAAAAAAACCACCCCGACCGATTCTATAACTTCGGCATTGCCGAGGCCAATATGGTCTGCGCCGCCGCCGGGATGGCCCACAACGGCCTGATGCCCTTTGTCAGCACCTTTGCCCTGTTTGGGGCGGGGCGGGCCTATGAGCAGATTCGAAATTCTGTCTGCTATGCCAACGCCAATGTCAAGTTCGGCCTGTGCCATGCGGGCATCAGCACCGGAGAGGACGGCGGCAGCCACCAGAGCATTGAGGACATCGCTCTGATGCGAGTACTGCCCAACATGAAAATTTTTGTTCCCTGCGACGCTGTCCAGCTGAAGCAGGCCGTTCGGACGGCGGCCAAAACGGAGGGGCCGGTGTATGTCCGTATCGCACGGCCGCCCAGGGCGGTGTTAACCCCGGAGGATGCCCCCTTTGTCCCAGGGCAGGCCCATATTCTGCGCCAGGGGAGCGACATCTGCCTCATGGCTTCCGGCCTGATGGTGGAGGAGAGTCTAAAGGCGGCAGAACTGCTGGAGCGGGAGGGGATTCATGCTGCGGTGGTCAACCACATCAGTATCAAACCCTTTGACCGGGAGACGACGCTGGCCTTCCACGCCCAGATGCCCATCCTGACAGTGGAGGAGCACTCTGTCATTGGCGGCTTGGGCAGCGCGGCAGCGGAGGTGATTGCCGGTGTGCCCGGCGGCGGCTTCGGCATGGTGGGCATTATAGACAAGTTTGGGCGGTCAGGCAAGCCCGAAGACCTGTTTCAGGCCTACGGCCTGACGCCAGAGAACATATGCAGGCAGGCGAAAGCACTGTTGTAAACTTGTATTTTGTCGGGAGCGATCTCGTTCAAAATGATAAAAACTAAGGAGGAAATTATGAAAAAGCTACTTGGAATGATGTTATGTGCTGCGATGTGCGTAGGCTGTCTGGCCGGCTGCGGTCAGACAGACGGCGGGGCGTCCAGCCTCCAGCAGAACGGAAGCTCCTCTGTATCCGCGTCCGGAGACGGAGCGGTCGACCCCGCACTGGAGAAGGAGTACTATTTTACCATGGGTTCCACCATGACCAGCACCGCACTGATAACCCCGCTGATTGCGGACGCCTGTGAGCGAATCAACGAGAAGACCGACGGCCATGTGACCATCGAATTCTTCCCGGACAGCACCTTGGGCAACGATACCGAAATGTACAGCCAGATGCAGAACGGCGAGCTGGACTTCCTGAACACCGGCATCATGGCGAAGGTAGCCATCAATGACTACGCCTTCCTCACCGGCTACTGGTGGATGCAGGACATGGACCACTTCTGGGCGGTCTGGAATTCTGAAATCGGTCAGCGCTATCAGCAGGTCATGGAAAATGACTACAATACCCACCAGATCTGCGCCACTCTGCTGGGCCAGCACAACCTGATCTCCACCAAGCCCATTAAGACGCTGACGGACTTCAACGGGCTGCAGCTGCGCATTTCCTCCAACCCCGCGGCGGTGGACCTGTGGAAAGCCATCGGCGTCAACGTAAACATTATGCCCTGGGGCGAGGTCATCCCCTCTCTCCAGACAGGCGTGATTGACACGGTGGGCCACACCTATCAGCAGTTCGCCGACACCGGTCTCCAGGAACTGGCCGGCTATCTGACCGAGACCAACCATGAGGCGGATATCACCTGTATCTACGCCTGCAACGACACTTGGAACAGCTTGCCTGACGCCTATCGGCAGGCGATCCAGGAGGAATTTGAGGCCTGCTTCGCTGAGTTCGACAACAAGCGGGATGCGTCCATGGAGGCCTCCAAACAGGCCATGATCGACGCTGGCCTGGAGTTTACTGAGCTGGACCCCGCCGTCCGTGCGGAGATCGTGGAGATTATGGAACCCGTCCTCAAGGAAATTTTTGAGACCACCTGGACTGGCGCCACCTACGATGAGGTCATGTCCTACGCGAAATAAGCGGAGCCGGTATCTATGAGCTGATCCTGCCTAAATGACACCAGCACATCCGGTTCGTCGAATGTGCTGGTGTTTCTTCGTTTTGCGTTTTCCGAAACGATACCCTGTGAATGTGGAGGTTTATCCATTGAAATTCTTAGAAACTGTAACAGCAGCCACCACGCGCGCTTCCATCGCCATCAGTGCGGGAGGGCTTGTCGTCACAACGGTGTGCCTGTTTCTTCAGGTGATCCTCCGGGTCCTGACCATAACGGCCACCTGGACCAGCGAGATCGCCCGCTACGCCTTTATGGTTACCGTGTTTTACGGTCTGGCTGCGGCGACGGACAAAGGCCTGCATCTGGTTATCACTGTGTTCTCCGACCGGCTCGGCATTAGGGTCCGGGCTTGGTACGCAGTGTTTGCCAAGCTGACGCTGGGAGTGTTCCTAGCCATCATCACCTATGGCGTACTGCTCACCGCCAATACAGCGGCGGGAAACAATCAAAGCTTCGAAGCTTTTACCAATGTGAAAATCTGCTATCTGTACTACACTATTTTCGTAGGGCTGGTGGTCTCCACCCTGAACACCGTTCTGAGCACTTTGAAGGACATCGGCCATCTGCTCACCGGCAAAGCCGGCAATCAGTAAAGGGGGAACAATATGGTTGGAATTTACTGTTTTATTCTGATGGTCCTGCTGATGATCCTCAGCATTCCGGTAATCCCCTCCCTGGGCCTGGCCTCGGTGGCAACCCTGGCAATGACACGGGGCGGATTCAAGATTATCTCTATCTCTCTGGGTACCATCAACGCCCTAAACAGCTTCACTCTGCTAGCCCTGCCTATGTTCCTGTTTACCGGAAAAATCATGAACGAGGGGGGGATCACTACCCGGATTTTTAACTTTGCCCGCAAGCTGGTGGGCTGGCTGCCAGGAGGCATGGCAATGGTGAACATCTTCGCCAGCATGGTGTTTGGCGGTATGTCGGGCACCTCCACCGCAGATGCGGGTGGGCTGGGAGCCATTGAGATCAAGGCTATGCGGGAGGACCGGTATGATGACGAGTTCACGGGAAGCGTCACCGCCGCCTCTGCCATCCTCTCGCCGCTGATCCCGCCCAGCCTGAACGTGGTGATCTATGTCTCCATCACAGGCGCCTCCATTATGGGGATGTTTATGGCTGGTCTGTGTGCCGGCGTGGCCTGGGCACTGATTATGATGCTGATGGTGCAGTTCTTTGCCCACAAACGCAATTACGCCCGGGACCCCCTGCCCAAGCTACGGGAGGTCTGGAAGGCCTTCAAAGAAGCCTTTCTGTCCCTAATGGCCCCGGTCATTCTGCTGATTGGCATTTACAGCGGCGTGTTCACCGCCACGGAAGCCGCCGCCATTGTCGTGGTGTACTGCACCGTTCTCACTACTGTTGTCTACCGCCTGGTTAACCCCCAGCGTCTCTGGGAGATTTTCAAAGAGACAGCCATGGATGTGACCGTCATCGGCGGAGTTCTGGCGGTGGCTACCATGTTTGGGCAGGTTATTGTGCGGACCAAGCTGCCTCAGACACTTGTAAACCTGATTGTGGCCTATGTGGACAACCGGGCCCTGTTCATTCTCCTGGTGGTTCTGCTCATCGTGTTTCTGGGTATGCTGATGGACGGTGCAGTCATTACTGTGATTGTGACGCCTATGCTGCTGAGTGTACTGGAGGTGTTCCAAATCAATCTGATCCATTTCGGCATTCTACAGCTGGTGGCCCTCACCTTGGGCGCCCTGACGCCGCCCTATGGTATGACCACATTTATTACTGCCCGGATTTTAAACATGCCTATGTTGCGCTTGGCAAAGGCGATGGTTCCCTGGATGGCGGCACTGCTGCTGTTTACCCTGGCGGTAGCCTATTTCCCGGGATTTGTCACCTGGCTGCCCTCCCTGATGGGATTCATGTAGTTGAGCCGCAAATGGATACATTTTCTGTGGAAACGCACGCTGCGGCATTCCATATCCTTGGGGACAAATGGCAGGCTGGGATTGCAGCTGCCCTATGGGGAGTGTACTGACAACCGGGATACAAAAATTTGACGCCGCTGACGCTCTGCTGGAAACCGCCGCAGAATTCATTACCAAATTCACGGGCATCGAAGTGTCAACGCCAATTTGAAATTGCAATAAAATTCCAAAGAAATTTTGTGGTTTTCCAGCGGGCGGGCAACAAGG
>JAAWIE010000096.1 GCA_022796195.1 Lawsonibacter sp.
GCCGTCGATGCGGGCGGCCTCCAGAATTTCTCCCGGGATGCCCTCAGAGAACTGCTTCATCAAAAACACGCCGAAGGGCCAGCCCACCGTGGGGAAGATGACCGCCCACAGGCTGCCGTACAGCTTCAGGCCAGACATCTCCTTCAGCAGGGGGATCAGGATAACCTGTTTGGGCAGGGCCATTGCGCACACGATGAGGGAGAACACCAGGGCCCGGCCATTGAACCGCTTCTTGGCCAGGGCATAGCCCGCCATAGCGGCGGTGACGCAGGTGATAATCATGGCTGCCACCGCCATAAACACCGCGTTGATCAGCCACCGGAAGGCGGCGGGGGCGGTGGGACCCACCGACCAGTAGAGCAGCCGGCCGTCCTTGGTGAACCAGTTGCTGAAGGGGATGGCCAGCTCCCACAGGGGGGCGCTGCGCTTGTCAAAGAGGTTTTTAAAGTTGGTGGTCACCCACTCGGTGGGCCACCAGATCACCTTGGTAGCGTTGTTGATATCGGCGCTGCTCTTAAAGGCGCCGGTAATGATCCAGTACAGCGGGAAGGCGAACAGGAACGCCAGGATGACCAGGATAATCACGGAAAAGACCTTGTAGGCCCGGCTGCTGCCGCTTTGAATTTTCATACCAGCACCTCCTTACTTCTCTTTTGCCAGCTTGAACTGGATAGCGGACAGGATCCCAATGAAGATGGCCAGCATCACGCCCATGGCGTTGGCATAGCCGAAGTGGCCCGCCTGCTCGGTCAGCTTGAAGGCGGTCCAGTAGATATGGTACATTACCGTATTGGTGCCCTGGCCGCCCTTGGTCAGCAGCTGGATCAGGGCGAAGCACTGGAAGGAGTTGATGGTGGTGATGACCAGGATGTACAGAGTTGTGGGCATCATCTGGGGCCACTTCACCTTCCAGAACACCTGGAGGTCGTTGGCGCCGTCCACCTCTGCGGCCTCAATGAGGGTCTGGTCCACGTTGCCCAGGGCAGAGACGTACAGGACGATGGGCTGGCCCACAGATGTGGTGAACAGGATCAGGATGATACAGCCCAGGGCATATTTGGGGTCGCCCAGCCAGTTGATCCGGCCGTCGATGAGTCCCAGCCCCTTGGGGCCAATGACAAAGTTGAGCACGCCATAGTAGTTGTGGTAGATCCAGGCCCACACCACGGTAACGGCCACTGAGCCGGTGACCACAGGCAGGTAGAAGATGCAGCGGAAGGCGGACAGGACGGGGCCCTTCAGCTGGTAGATAGCAGAGGACACCCACAGGGAGAAGACGCACACCGTGGGCACGCTGACCAGCACGATAACAAAGGTGTTTTTCAGCGCGTCCAGATAGGTGGGGTCCTGCCACAGGCGGACAAAGTTGTCCAGACCGATGAAGTTGCCGCCAATCAGCCCCGGGTCGTGCATGTTTGTATTCGTCAGGCTGGTGAGGATACAGACGATCATGGGGAATACCACAAATCCAAGGAAGAAGATCAGGCTGGGCAGCATGAACAGATAGCCGGCGATGTTTTCCCGCCGCTGCAGCGCCCGGCTCATGGTCGGTTTCGATTGTCTTGCCAAGCTCAACACTCCTTTACAAGAACCCAAGTATAAAACACGCCCCTCTCCCGCCCTCGCGGGAGAGGGGCGCATAAACCCTTATCTCTTTTACAGCCTATGTTATGATGGTCAGCCCGCAGTCAGAGCGTTGGCGGCGGCCACGTGGTTGGCCACGGAGTCGGCGATATTCTGGCCGTTGCCCACCTCCTGGAGCATGGTCCACCACTCGGTACGAGCGCCGGCCCAGCCCGCGGTGATCTGATAGTAGTCGCCCAGGTTGGGGAGGATGACCTTGTTGTAGTCGGTCATAATGGCGTTGTCCGCAAAGATGTTGGACAGGTCGGTGCCCTCGGCGGCGCTGCGGGCGGCGAAGAAGTTGGAGACCTTGGCGGCCTCGGCGGCGTGCTCAGAGTCGCACATCCACTTGACAAACTCCTTGGCTGCATCGATCCGGGCCTGGTCGCCGTTGTTGAAGATGCCCAGACCCCAGATACCGCCCTGGAGAACAGGGGTCCCATCGGGAGAGGGGAAGTTCATGCAGACGATCTCCTGGCCGCTGATGGTCTTACCGGCGCCGGTGCCGGCAGCGGCGGGATCCAGCTGCTGGGCGATGTTCCAGCAGAAAGCCATATCCAGGATCTCCTGATACATCAGTTTCAGCTCGTCGCCGCCCTCAAGGGAGGCGTCAAAGGCGATGCCCTTCATGCTCTTCAGCTGCTCCAGAGCCTTGATGTTGTTGGGGTCGTCCCAGGTGTACTGGGTGTGCTCGGCGTTGGTGAAGGTGCCGCCGTACATGTTGTTGATCAGCGCCCGGGTACCCTGGTCGCCGCCCTGGCCCTTGCAGTACACAGCGGCCACGGTGTCGTTCTTCTTGGCGTACAGGGCCTCCACCGCCTTGATAAAGTCGTCGGTGGTCCAGGTGTGGGTGTCCAGGTTCAGGTACTGGTCAGCCCCCGCCGCCTTGAAGGCGTCCAGATTGACGGCCATGCAGTGGGCGGTGATGAACATGGGGTACTGATAGATCTTGCCGTCGGCGCTGGTACAGGCGGCCAGAGCGGCGGCGTTGATCTCGCTGCGGTCGGTGTCGTCGATCATGTCAGACAGGTCCACCATGTAGCCGTTGGCGCCCCAGTTGGCCACCAGACGCTCGGGGCCCTCCATAATCAGGTCGGGGGCGTTTTTGGCGGTCAGGGCGGTGTTCACCTTGTCGTCGCCGTCGGCGTAGGCCAGCCACTCCAGATTGACCTTGATGCCGGTGGCGGCGGTGAACTCGTCGATCAGGGGCTGGACGGCCTTCTCATCCTGCCAGCCGCCCACGGGATAGATCCACGCGGTGATGGTGGTGCCGTCGGCAGGCGCGGGGTCGCTCTGGCCGCCCTGGGCGCTGCTCTGGCCGCCCGTATTGGGGGTACTCTGGCCGCCGCCCTGGTTGCCGCCTCCGCAGGCCGCAAGGGACAGGAGCATGACCATCGCCAGCGCCGCCGACACAAGTTTCTTCATCTTCATTGCGTTTCCTCCTTTAATTTCACAAAAAATAGTTGCTGCAAGGCCGGGGATAGTGTATAAATTATACAAGAGAACAGGCGGTCTGTCAATCAAAATCGAAATTATTTTCAGAAAATATCCAACTTTAGTGGAATCAACAAAAATAATTTCGATTTTTGTGGATTTTGCACTTATAAATTGAAAAATTTCCTCGGGATTTGCCTTGACAAACAAAAAAATCCTGTTACTCTTAAAGATACTATATGGGGCGATCCCATCCGAGATGAGCCCAATTGGAAAGGACACAACCGATATGAAAAAGCACATTCTCTGTCTGGGCGACTCAAACACCCACGGCTACTGCGCCGACCCCGCCGACTGCGCCGACGGGGGCATCCGCTTCAACGAGGAGGAGCGGTGGACCTGCCTGCTCCAGAAAGCCCTGGGGGAGGGGGTCCTGGTCACGGAGGAGGGTCTGTCCGGCCGGACCACCGTCTTCCCCGACCCCCTGCATGAGACCATGGACGCCCTGAGCGTGATCTACTCCCTGCTGAAGAGCCATGAGGTCATCGACCTGCTCATCATTATGCTGGGCACCAACGACACTAAGGAGCGGCTGGGGGCCAACGCCTCCTGCATCGGCATCGGCATGGAGCGGCTGGTGCGCAAGGCCCAGAGCGTGGACTGCTGGGGGGACCGCGCCCCCAATATCCTCATCGTCTGTCCGCCCCCCATCCGCCCGGAGATGGAGGCGGCGGAGTGCGGCCAGCCCATGGGGAGGGGCTGCCTGGAAAAATCCCGGGAGCTGCCCAGGTACTATCAGAAGACCGCTCAGCTGGTGGGCGTCCATTTCCTGGATGCGGCGGACTGTGAATTTAACGCCGTGGATGGAATGCACCTGACCCGGAGGGGCCACGGCCAGTTGGCAGAGCTGCTTGCCCGGACCGTACCGGAGCTGCTGCACTGACCCTCTCCCAATCTGCAAAAACGCGGCCAGGACGGCGCCTCCGTTCTGGCCGCGCTGTTTTATTCTGTCTCCTCCTTCGCCGCCAGTTCCGGCACGTACCTGGCAAAAATCCGCTCGGTAAACAGGGATACCAGCAGCATGGCCACCACAGGCAGGAACACCACCGGCCACCACCGGTTCAGGCAGAATACGGCGCTCTGGCCGGTGAGCAGCACGATCACCACGGTACTGGGCAGGTGGGCAATGGTCAGCTGAAAGGCGGTGCGGAACAGGTCCCGCACACGGTACTCAAACCGGCCCAACAGGGGGAACAGCCAGCACAGGACTCCCGCCGGAAGGACCAGCGCAAAGTAGTAGGCCACATACAGGACGTAGGCCACGCCCCCCAGCCGCGTCCCATACCAGAGGACGATTTTATATCCCGCCAGAAGCATCAGAAACAGGGGGAGCACAATGAGGGTTGCCCCCAGACCGACCCTGAAGTTGGTCCGGAAGGAGCGCAGATACTCTCCAAAGGCGCCGCTCTCCCGGCCCCGGACGCACTTCACCACCGTATAGTACAGCGCCGCCGTGGCTGGTCCGGCAGTCACCACCGGCAGGCACAGGAATATCCACAGAACGGACAGTCCCACCACATCTGTCAGGGTGCTCATCCAGGCCCATATTCCCTTTTCCGGGTTAAAAAACTCGCCCACTGCAATCTCCTCACACACACTTCCGGGTCAGCGCCTTGCCCACCGACTGGCGGTTGCGCTCCGCCTGGTCCGGATCCCGGCGGATGAACTCGCTTAAAAGCACCTCCACCACGTAGAGCTGCGCCATCAGGGCCGCCGAGGAGCCAAACTGGAAGGGCTGCTCGTTGGGGCCGCACAGCAGAACGGTGTCGGCGTAGGCGCTGGCCGGGGAGTTGAGATACCGGGTCACCAGGATCAGCTTGGCCCCCCGGCCCCGGATGATCTCCGCCGCCTCCAGCGCCTCGTGGGTCGCCCCGGAGTAGGAGAAGTAGATCACCACATCCTCCTTGGACAGGGTCGACAGCACCACCGCCTGCATATGGGAATCCTGAATGGTCTTGAACTTGGAGGAGGTGGTGGAGAACTGGGCCCAGGCCGCCAGCGCCACCACCGAGTGGTTGCCCTGACCCAGGCAGACCACCTGTCCCGCGCCCCGGAGCAGGTCCACCGCCCGGGCCACCGCAGGGGCGGACAGCATATGATAGGAGTTGTTCAGCTCCTCCTGCACGGTGTGGAGCACCTTGCCCATCACCGTACTCAGGCTGTCCCCCGGCAGGATCTCCCCCGCCAGCTGGCTTTTATTTGCGCCGTCGGGCAGGGCCGCCCGGGCCAGCTCCAGCTTGAAATCGTTGAATCCGGCCAGCTTCAGCTTCCGGCAGAAGAGGGACACCGTGGACACCGCCACCTCGCACTCCGCGCTCAGGTCGGTAATGCTGATGTATTGGGTCTCCTTCTGGTGCTCCAGCACATAATCCACGATTTTTCGCTCTGACCGGGTGAGGTTGTCGTACTCCTGCATCATCTGGGCCAGGATGTTCTTTGCCACATCGCACCTCCAGTCCAATCTCTCTCAGGGACGGGCCAGGAGCTCTGAGATCATCCCGTCCACCAGGATCATGCTTCGGGGCATATGGAAGGGCCCCTTAAAGGTGCTGCCCTTGGTGCTGGGCTGGGTGGGCAGGCCGTCCCGACGGAGATAGCCGTACCACTCGCCGTACTCCGGGTCGGCGAAGTGGGCCTTGCAGTAGTCCGCCGTCCGGTAGAACCAGTCCAGATACTTCTCCTCCCCAGTATCCCGGTAGAGCATCATGGAGGCAATCAGGATCTCGTTGTGGGGCCACCACAGCTTCATGTCGTGCTCGTAGGCCTCGGGGGGCTTGCCCAGGCAGTCGGTGAAGTAGAGCAGTCCGCCGTACTCCTCGTCCCAGCCGGCGGCAATGGCCCAGTCGAACATCAGGGCGGCTTTTTGCACCAGCTCCTTGTCTCCGGTGCGCCGGGCGTGTTCCAGCAGGAACCAGACCCCCTCGATGTCATGACCGGGGTTGACCGTGCGGCCCTCGGTGTAATACAGCCGGGGGTTGCCCTCCGGGTCCACATTTTCCAGGGTGCATTTCAGTTCAGGCTTTACATGGTATTTGAAAATATCGTCCACGCACTGCTGGGCCCGCTGCTCATAGAGGTCTTTGCGCTCCGGGTCGGTGCGCAGCAGTATGCTGGTGACGTTGAGAATAATCATGGGCGTGCCGAAGGCCCGGCCGGACCGGGTCTCCGGAATGGTCTTGGGGCCCATGCCCACCGGGTCTGGCCTGCCCTGGCTCAGGTCCCAGTACAGGTCATAGCACTGGCGGGCCCGCTCCAGCCGGGCCCTGTCTCCGGTCACACCGTAGTACTCCGCGTTGGCCGCCGCGCAGAAGGCCTCGGAGAAGTAGTACCGCCGCTGGCGCAGAGGCCTGCCCTCAGCGGTGACGGTGAAATACATCCGGTCTCCGGCCTCATGGTTAAAGCAGTGCTGCTCCATAAAATCCAGGCAGCTCCTGGAGGCGTCCAGCCACTCCTGGCGCACGCCGTAGTTGTGGCACAGGAAAGCATAGATCCAGCCGCACCGGCCCTGCATCCACACGCTCTTGTCCGTGGAGTAGATCTCCCCCTTCCGGTCCAGGCAGGTGTATACTCCGCCGTGCTCCCGGTCCATGCCGTGCTCCAGCCAGAAGGCGGCGGAGCGTTCCAGCTCACTCTTTATCCAGGACTGGGTGTCCTGTAATTTTTGACGGTCCATATTCGGCCTCTCTTCATTAATAGTTTATAGGAGCGGATATTATCCGCTTGTTTCTAACGAACTGCGTGTGCTTTTATGCGGGCGGACATTGCCCACCCTTACATGATCTCGGGCAGACTGGCGGCGGCCATGGACTGCCCCACCCGGCGGAACTTCTCGTCGGGCAGCTCGGGAACCATTTTGGCTGCCGTTTCGGAGTATTCCTCGGCCAGCACCCTTTTGGCGGTGTCCAGAATCAGATCTCCGCCCTTGCCGCTCATCACCCGGCCCAGCAACAGCACATGGCGGCAGCCGTAGAGCTCATAGTAGTAGGCCAGGGTGTGGCCCAGGTACACGCCGATGGACTCATAGACCTGTGCCGCCCGGGGGTCATCCTCCGCCATCAGCTTCTGCACCGCCTTCAGCTTCTCGGCGGGGGAGGCGCTCTCGTCCAACTCAATGCCCGCCCGGGGTGCCAGCTTGATTACGCCGTCCTGAGAGAAGTACTTCACACCGCAGCCGATATCCCCCGACCACTCGTCCCGCATGGCCCCCTCCTGGGCATCCACCGGGACAAAGGCCAGTTCGTTGAGCCAGCCGGTAATCCGGCCCTCCTCGTCCACGTAGCCCACCGCCTCACTGGTGCCCATGGCGATGCCCAGCACGCTGTTGTCGTTGAGGCTCATAGCCCCGGCCAGGGCGGACACATCCCCGTCGTTGATGACGCAGTAGGGCACGTCGCCGAAGGTGTCACGGATGGCACGGATGTAGATATCCTTTACCTTTTCGTCGTAAATTTCCTTGGGGACCTTTAAAAACAG
>JAAWIE010000097.1 GCA_022796195.1 Lawsonibacter sp.
GGTCAACAAGGTCACCGGCGCCAGCCTTGACAAGGGAATAGGAGGATAACATATGCCTGAAATCAGATTAGAGCACGTAACCAAGCGTTGGAACAAATTCTACGCCGTGGACGACCTGGACCTTGTCATCGCGGACAACTCCTTCGTCACCCTTCTTGGCCCCTCCGGCTGCGGCAAAACCACCACTCTGCGTATGATCGCTGGACTGGAGACCCCCACCAGCGGACGCATTACCATCGGTGACAAGGTGGTATTCGACAGCGAAATGGGCATCAACGTCCCCGCCAACAAACGGAAAGTCGGCTTTCTCTTCCAGAACTACGCCCTTTGGCCCAACATGACGGTATATCAAAATATCTCCTTCGGACTGTCCAACATCAAAGAGCCTCTGCCCAAAACCGACTTCGAGGCTAAGAACGCCGCCCGTCTGGTGGAAATTTTAAAAAATCCCGGCGAGGTGGTCAAAATTCTGGAGGACTGCCGGGATAAAAACGGCAAGTTGGACGAGAAAAAAGCCTACATTAAGCTGATTGACGCCTTTACCATCTCCATGTACACCGCCAAAAGACTGTATGGCTATCACCTGGAGCAAAACAAGGACCTATCCAGCGAAATTGCCGCCCTGGAATCCAAGGTGGATGCCGCCCGCAAGGCCCAGTCCCTGAATGAAGAGTTTCAGGTCCTCCAGGGAGGCCAAGTGGTGATGGAAACCCGGAAACTCACCAAGGAGGAGATCGACCTATCCGTGCGCCGGGTGTCCCGAATCGTAAAAATTGGTATGTTTATGGACCGTTACCCGGCGGAACTGTCCGGCGGACAACAGCAGCGTGTAGCCATTGCCCGCACCCTGGCCCCTGAACCTTCGGTGCTGTTCATGGATGAGCCGCTGTCCAACCTGGACGCCAAGCTGCGGCTTGAGATGCGCTATGAGCTCCAGCGTCTCCATGTAGAGACCGGTTCTACCTTCGTCTATGTCACCCACGACCAGATGGAAGCCATGACCCTGGCAACTCAAATCTGCCTCATCAACAACGGCGTTTTGCAGCAGTACGACGCGCCCCTCACGGTCTACAACCAGCCCAACAACCTGTTTGTGGCCGATTTCGTGGGCAACCCTTCCATCAACTTTGTGGAAGCCAAGGGCAAACAGCGGTCTGACGGCGGGGTGGAACTGACCCTCTTTGGAGACCAGAAGGCGGTCTTTCAGCCCGCCCAGCCTATGGACCTGTCCGGCTGGTTCCAAGAACGGGACCGCCAGGAAGCCGCCCGGGCCGAGGAACATAAGCAAAAAGCCGCTCAGAAAGGCTTTGTGGAAAAGGGCAACAAGGACGAAACCTTCCGCTACCACATCGCCAAGGTTGAGGAAGAGGACCTCTCCCTTCAGGAAGAACCCATCCTCACCAACGAAGACTTGGTACTGGGCATCCGCCCCGAGTTTATCGATATCGTGGACAGCGGCGCCCTCCAAGGCGAAATTTACGGCGCCATGCCCACCGGCATGGAATCCACCATCAAGGTCCGCATCGGCGACTTCCTGCTCACCGGCGTGGTCTTTGGCTCTACCCTGTTCACCATTGGTTCCAAGGTTCAAATTGACATCTCCGGAGGAAATATCATGCTCTTCGACCGAAAAAGCGGCAAATGTGTCGCCTTTGGCAGTTTGAAGTGCTGATCCTCCACCCTCTCCCCCCAACACTCCCCCGCTGTGTGTCAAACAGCGGGGGAGCTTTTTGGCTGTTTCGCCGAAAATACTGAGAAACTATAGATTTCGATTGACAATTTCATCGGTTGTGTTATAATGTACGAAAAAGGTACACTTTTAAAAGGAGGCGGCAGCCTTGCTGATGACCCGAGAGATGGATTATGCTATGCGTATCCTGCACGCCCTCTTTCAGGAAAAACAGCTCTCCGCCGCGGACATCGCCCAGCGGGAAAATATGCCCAAGGCGGTCACCCTGAAAATACTAAAGCAGCTCCACGCCGCTGGCCTTGTCACCAGCCGCCGCGGCCCCAGCGGCGGGTATTCCCTCCACTCGCAAACCCCGCTGTACCTTTGGGATGTATTCCACGCCCTGGGAGAGTCCCTCTTTGTTAACCGCTGCCAGCAGCCCGAATATCACTGCGAAAACTACCCCGAAGGGGGCTGCAATCTGTGCCGTGAATTAACCCGCGTCCAGTCGGTGCTGAATGAGGAGCTCCGCAGAACACCTTTGAGCGCAATTTTCCAGAAAGATCAGGAATAAAGGAGGAAAATCATATGCTGTATCAAACTACACAGGAGCATGAGGCGCTCCGGGCAAAGGTCCGCGAATTTGCCGAGGCCGAAATCAAACCGATCGCTTTCATGCTGGACAAAAACAACCAATTTCCCACCGAGGCGGTTCAAAAAATGGGAGAGCTGGGCCTGATGGGCCTGCCCTATGAGAAGAAATACGGCGGCGCGGGTCTGGATGCCCTGAGCTATGCCATCGCTGTGGAGGAGCTGGCCCGGGTGGACGGCGGTGCAGGTGTAATCCTGTCGGCCCACACCTCTCTGGGTACCTACCCCATCTACGCGTTCGGCACCGAGGCGCAGAAGAAAAAATATCTGCCCGACCTCTGCTCCGGCAAGAAGCTGGGGGCCTTCGGCCTCACCGAGCCTAATGCCGGTTCCGATGCTGGCGGCACCGAGACCACCGCTGAGGACATGGGGGACCATTACCTTCTCAATGGTGAGAAAATTTTCATCACCAACGGCGGCGAAGCCAGTACCTATGTAGTGTTTGCCGTCACCACTCCCGGCATTGGTACCCGGGGCATCTCCGCCTTTATCGTAGAAAAGGGCTGGGAGGGCTTCACCTTTGAGGAGCACTACGACAAGATGGGTATCCGCTCCTCTGCCACTTGCCAGCTGAACTTTAATAATGTAAAAATTCCCAAGGAGAATTTGCTGGGCAAAGAAGGTCAGGGCTTCAAAATTGCCATGTCCACTCTGGACGGCGGACGAATTGGTATTGCCGCTCAGGCTTTGGGTATCGCCCAGGGGGCTTATGAGGCCGCTGTGGAATACTCCAAGGATCGGGTTCAGTTCGGTAAACCCATCTGTCAGCAGCAGAATATCGCGTTCAAAATCGCCGACATGGCTACCAAACTGCGCTGCGCCCGCTTCCTGGTCTACTCCGCTGCTGAACTGAAGCAGGCCCACGTCCCCTACGGCATGGAATCTGCCATGGCCAAGCAGTACGCCTCCGACATCGCACTGGAGGTTACCAACGACGCACTGCAAATTTTCGGCGGCTGCGGCTACCTCAAGGGCATGGAGGTAGAACGGTTCTATCGCGATGCCAAAATCACCACCATCTACGAGGGCACCAACGAAATTCAGCGGGTTGTCATCGCCTCCCACATCCTGGGCAAGGCCGCTAAGGAGGCCCCCTCCGCAGCCGCTGCTGGTCCCCGCGGCCCGGAGACTGGAGCCCGGAAACGGCTGATTCTCAAAGATGGCACCGCTCAGGAGAAGGTAGAGACCCTGGTAGCCAACCTGAAAAAAGACGGCCACGACTTTACTGTGGGCATCCCCATGGATACCCCCATCACCCAAGCCGAGCGGGTGGTCTCCGCCGGTCAGGGCATCGGGGCTAAGGAAAATATGAAACTTATTGAGGACCTGGCAAAAGCCGCCGGCGCCGCCGTAGGCTCCAGCCGTCCCGTGGCCGAGACCTTGAAGTATGTGCCTCTGAACCGGTATGTGGGCATGTCCGGCCAGAAGTTCAAAGGCAACCTGTACATCGCCTGCGGCATCTCCGGGGCTATCCAGCACTTGAAGGGCATTAAAGACGCCTCCTGCATCGTAGCCATTAACACCAACCCCAACGCCAAGATCTTTAAGAATTGCGACTATGGCATTGTGGGCGATGTAATGGAAATCCTTCCCCTGCTCACCGCCGCTCTGGACACCGGCGAGAAACTCCCCGCCCCGCCCATGACTAAAATGAAACGTCAGGCCCCCAAAAAGGTCTATCAGCCCCGAAAGCTGTACATCTGCAACGGCTGCGGCCACGAGTACGACCCCATGCAGGGCGACCCCGAAAACGAAGTGAAGCCTGGCACCGCCTTCAAGGAACTGCCCGAGGGCTGGACCTGCCCCCACTGCGGTGAGGCCGTGGACGCGTTCATTGAGATCGAAGCCTGATACTTCCTCAAACGTCCCCTTGTCACTGGGGGCCACAAGAAGGCGCAATGATTGAAGCGCAGGATGAACCAAATAAAGGAGGAAATCTTAATATGTATAATTACCGTATGGTCACCGACGACCTGTACTGGGTAGGCGCGGACGAACACCGGCTGGCCCTGTTTGAGAACATTCACCCCCTGTACCACGGCGTATCCTACAACGCCTATGTCCTGCTGGACGAAAAGACCGTCCTCTTCGACACCGCCGACTGGGCAGTAGGCCGCCAGTTCATCACCAATGTAAAAGCCGTTCTGGATGGCCGTCCCCTGGACTATCTGGTCATCAACCATGTGGAACCCGACCACGCCGCTTCCATTGAGGAGATTCTTCTGCGCTGGCCCAACGTGAAAATCATCACCACCCCCAAGGCGGTCACTCTCCTCAATCAGTTCGGGTTCGGCCTGGACCCCAGCGCCATTGAGGAAGTGGCTGAGGGCGATACCAAATGCTTCGGCAAACACACGGTCGCCTTTGTCTATGCCCCCATGGTCCACTGGCCCGAGGCCATGGTCACCTTCGACACCACCAACGGCGTCCTCTTCTCCGCCGACGCTTTCGGTTCCTTCCGCTCCCTGGATGGCAAGCTCTTTGCCGACGAGGTAAACTTCGATGGCGAGTGGATTGATGACGCCCGCCGCTACTACACCAACATCGTGGGCAAATACGGACCTCAGGTGGTGGCTCTGCTGAACAAGGCGGCCTCTGTTGTAGGCCTGGAGAACATCAAGTTCCTGTGTCCCCTCCATGGTCCGGTGTGGCGCAAGGACCTGGGCTATATTATTGACAAGTACACCCACTGGGCCACCTATGAGCCGGAAGAAAAGGGCGTTATGATTGTCTACGCCTCCATGTATGGCAACACCGAAGCCGCCGCCGAGGTGCTGGCCGCTAAACTCACTGCCCGGGGCATCACCAACACCCGGCTGTATGATGTCTCCTCCACCCACGTCAGCTACCTGATCTCCGACCTGTTCAAGTACAGCCATTTGGTGCTGGCCTCTGTCACCTACAATCTGGGTATTTTCCCGCCCATGCACAACTTCCTCATGGACATGAAGGCCCTCAATCTCCAGAAGCGCACCATTGCCATTATGGGCAGCGGCTCCTGGGCGCCCCGTTCCGGCGCACTGATGCGGGAAGAGCTGGAACAGCTGAAAAATATGGACATTCTGGACGAGGAGATGACCGTCACCTCCTCCCTCAAAGCCGACAACGAAGCGGAAATCGACGCCCTGGCCGATGCCATCGCCGCCTCTGTGCATAGTAAAACCTGATAAACTTTTTTCCCAACAGGAGACTGCTTTCAGCGGTCTCCTGAAATTTTTTGGAAACACTAGAAAAGTGTTGAATTCCCCGCATCACCTATGTTATACTAAACCTGTTACACTGACCAATATTTCGGGTATTACTAAGAAGTGGGGATGTTATGGATGCGTAAGAGTATTAAAAAAATGGTATTGATCCGGGTCATTGCAACGTTGGTTTCCATTCTCCTGTTCAGCTTTGTAACCACGTTTAATCTCCTTCGAATCAAAGGAATGCAGGAAGACAGTGCAAAAATCGAATCTGTGCTAAATCAGGCCCAACTTGCGGAAACTGCTCACTACAAATGGTCTGGAAACTTGAGCACTGCCCTCTATGCCAATGGGGAATTCCCCAGTACCGATGACACCAAATGCGTTCTGGGACAGTGGATCTATGGCGACCCTGGCACCGACGACGCCCAGATTATGGCCCTGCGGTCAGAGTTACAGCCTATGCACAAACAGCTGCACGAGTCAGTGCTTCAGCTCCAACAGATGCTGAACGTCAATCCGACTCAAGCTCAGGAATATTACCAGACTACCATTCAGGCAAAGCTGAGCGAGCTGGTTTCCAAACTGGATCAAGTGATCGAACGGGAAAATACCTTGAATGATGCGAGCACACAGCAGCTGCACACTACCATCATGACCATGCAGTTAATTACAGCCGTCTGTCTGGTCCTGGCTCTGTCTTGCCTTATCAGTCTGGTGTTGTATGTGCTGAAAAATGTTCTCAAGCCCATTCTTCACATTACACGGCAGGTTCAGCCCCTCCAGGAAGGCACGCTGGATCTGGCTCTCAACCACAGCACAAATGATGAGCTGGGCGACCTGGCAACTACCTTGGAAAAATCGCTTGGGCTGATTCGGGGCTATATCTGGGATCTGAACCGGGTTATGGAACAGCTGGCCCAGGGCAACTTTACCGTAAAAACTGCTACGCCCTTTATTGGTGAATTCCGCTCGATTGAAGAATCTATCGATCTGTTGACCAGCCGTCTGTCTGCCGCAATTTCCAGTATCTGCGAAGCGCAGGAGAAGGTCACTGGCAATGCCGAGCATCTTTCCAGCGGTGCGCAAAATCTGGCACAGGGCGCAACGGAACAGGCCAGCGCCGTACAGCAGCTGTACGCCACTTTGGACACCATGTCCAGAAGCGCGGAAGAGAATGTGAAAACCGCCTCTACCGCCCAAGACAACGCCCGTCAGACTGGCGAACAGGTAACTGTCAGCGGCCGCCAGATGGAGCAAATGATTGCCGCCATGCAGGATATTACGGAATCCTCCCGTCAGATTGAGAAAATTATCGCTACTATTGAAGATATTGCTTTCCAGACCAATATTCTGGCGTTGAATGCCGCTGTTGAGGCGGCCCGGGCTGGCACCGCAGGCAAAGGCTTCGCCGTGGTAGCGGACGAGGTGCGTAATCTTGCCTCCAAGTCCGACGAGGCTGCAAAAGCCACCAAGGGTCTGATTGAGAACTCTGTTCAGGCTACCAGCCGTGGAAGCAAGATCGTTGACGAGGTGTCCGCTACTCTGGACAAGACTTTGAAGCTGGTAACGCAGTCCAATGCGGCCATCAGCGATATCGTCAGCGCCGTACAGAGCGATGCAGAATCCATTGCTCAGGTTACCGAGGCCATTGGCCAGATCTCTTCCGTGGTACAGAGCAACTCCGCCAGCAGTGAGGAATCCGCCGCCGTCAGCACCGAGCTCTTCTCCCA
>JAAWIE010000098.1 GCA_022796195.1 Lawsonibacter sp.
TGACCCGAACCCGGCACAAAAACCGTATGTCCATCCACTATGACGGCTATGAAATTCGCCAGCTTGATCTGACGGACATGTTTGGGGAACGGGATGTGTTCCTGTCCATCTTCAATCCCCTCTACTTCATTGAGGAACTGGGGGATGACGGCAAAAACCTGTTGGAGATGTACCTGCCCATGATCTCCCATGAGTCGGTAATGGACAGGCTTTCCGAGGCCACCCGGACCGCCCTGGAGGGGGTAAACATTCTCTCTCCCGACGCCTTTCTGAAAAGCAAGCGCGCGGAGATTCGGGAGTTAGAGGAGCACCTGATCTATCTCCAGGGGCAGAAGGATCAGGCCGGTACCCAGGCCGAGGCTCAGAAACAGGCCGTCACCGCTCTGGCGGAGCGCCATAGCCTGCTGGACAGTGAGCTGAACGCCTTGGAAAACAAGCGTTTTTCAGGTTTGGATCGCGCTCAGATGGAGGCCCGGCTGGTGGAATTGAGCGCCTGCTATGAGGAAGCGGCCCGGAGTTCTGGCAGTACAGCGAAGATCGACGCACAGATTCTGGCCTTGCAGCAGAAGCTGGCCCAGCGCCGGGCGGAGCAGTATCAGTCCCAGTACACCCAGGCCATCGTGGATACCAGCGCCCAGGTGACGGAGCTGGGGAATCGGTATCGCCGGGAGGCTCAAATTATGAAAGCCTTTACCCCTGGCGTAGCCTGTCCTACCTGCCGCCGGCCGGTGACGGAACAGAACTTATCAGAGGTACAGGGGGCGCTCCAAAAGGTCATTGACGCCATTGTGGCGGATGGACGGGAGCAGCAGTCCCAGCTTAAACAGCTTCGGGAGCTGGATACCAAGGCCCAAGTGGTCTTTGACCAATTCCAGTCGGACGACATCATTAAAATGCAGGATGAGATTGAGACGCTCACCCAGCAGAGAAACAAGCTGACGGAGGACAGACAGACGGACGGCCTGCGGGGAGAGATCCAGCGGCTGTCCGCCAGCCTGGAGTACGGCAATCTGTCTCAGCAGGAATACGACCGCCTCCTCGCCTGCCGTGAGGAGACCCGCCAGTGTGCCGCGGAGCTGAACGCGGCCAAACGTGCATCCGAACAGGAGCAGCCTGACCTTGACGGCCAGGTTGCCCAGGACAAGCAGGAAATCAAGGAGCTGAAGGCCCTGATCTCCGCGGTGTGGGCCTGTTCTCGACTCCCGGACGCTTCGGCGGCGGGAGGTCGAGGCAAGCTGCCCCTTCTGCGGCGACCACGGCAAGGGAAAATACCATCTGAGCCTGAATACCGCCACCAATCAATTTCGCTGCAACCTCTGCGGCGCTCACGGCAACAGCGTCACGCTGTTCGCTCGGCTGAACGGGGTGAGCAACAAACAGGCCTATCAGGAGTTGACGAAGGGGACCAATGTGTATCCTCTTCCCAAACAGCCAACTCCTCAAAACACAGAAACAGAGCGGTAGCCCGTTTCCCTGGAGGAACGGCACGCCACCTATTCCGCTATGCTGGCGCATTTGACCCTTTTGGACAAGCACCATGAAAACCTGCTAGAGCGGGGCCTTTCTGAGGAACGGATTGTCCGCAACCAGTACCGCAGTATGCCGGAGTCGGAACAGGGCCGGCGGCTTCTCGCCTCCCTACTCCGCTCCTGCGGACATGAGCTGCTGGGCGTCCCCGGCTTCCGTACCTACTACGGCGACTGGACTCTGGCCGGTCCCAATGGCCTGATGATTCCCGTCCGGAATAAGGAGGGGCTGATTCAGGGGCTGAAAATTCGTCTGGATGATGCTGATGATCCAGGCCGCAAGTACCGCTGGCTGTCCAGCCGGGACATGACCAACGGCACCCGGAGTTATTCCTGGGCCCATGTCACTGGCGATATCACAAGCAAACGGGCCTATTTGACGGAGGGCCCATTGAAGGGGGATGTGGCCAGCTTTCTGGCTCACGACGCCCTATTTGTGTGCGTCGGCGGCGTCAATTCGCTGAACGGCCTGACTGATACCCTTCTTGACCTGGGTGTCACCGAAGTCGTAGAGGCGATGGATATGGACCAGAACACCAAGCCGGAGGCCCGGAAAGCCATCCTCGCCATGCGGAAGGAAGTACAGGCAGTCAAGCGGTGGAAGTACACAAAATACACATGGGACTCGGCCTACAAGGGGGTGGACGACTACCTCCTCAGCCGGGTGTCCGCAATGTAACGAAAGGAAAGATTATGGACAACGTATTTGATATGAATGGTTTTGTTGGTACATCTCAGGGCGACAAGGAGCATATGCTGGGCAAATTCCTCTATTTCTCCCTGAGCAACCTCCTGGTGGAGAAGGAAGCCCTGTCCCAGCCCTGCGAGGAGATGGATATTCCCTACACTGGCGGCAAGCGGCTGTCCGTCTCGGACGCCTTCCGCTCCGCTACCGGAGATATCCGGGAGCGCTATCCCGTCACGACTGGCGGCGAGACCCACATCTACCTGGCCTACTGCCGGGACAACAAGCACACGGCGGATATTCTCTCCCGGGAGCTGGTAAAGGAGACACTGAATCAGAAAACAAACCAATATGAGAAGCTGGCCAACATCAGCTTTGACAAGCGGGATCATGTATTCCGCTGCGACAACCTGATGATGGACGACGTGGTAGATGTACGGGGCTGCTGCCGCCAGGCGGAAGAGCTGTTTGAACTCTACCAGCGGTGTGCCAATCGCAAGCAGATCGAGACCATCTGTACCAATTTCCTGCGAAGTCTGGATGCCACCAAGCTGAGCATCGCGGGGCACATGTACTTTGTCCCCCGGACATATATGGATAAAGTGGACATTTTCGAGGACTTCATCACTCTGCTGGGTAACCTCAATCGCAACAACACCCCGCTGATGGTGAACAGCTTCTACATCATAGACGATGAGAAGCAGCGAGGCAAAATGACCGAGGAGTTCTATGCGGCGGTGAAAAAGGAGATCGCTACTTATCAGGAGCGGTGCGATTACCTGATCCAGTCCGGGAGCCAGAGCCCGGCGGTCATGGACCGCTGGGTGCTGAAAGTCAAGGGCCTGGAGGAGAAAAAGAAGCACTATGAGCAGGTCCTTCAGCGGGAGCTGGATGGGCTGGACGATGAGTTCAACACGCTCAAATTCCTGGCTCAGGAACTCCAGGTGAGGGCGAATAGTATCCGATTTCAAAAGGCGGCATAATAATATCTAAATTAAGTGCGGAGAGAAAGAACTCTCCGCACTTTTTGTTTCGATTATATAAGCAAGTAAATTAGAAGTAATATTACATACAAATAATTATAATTTGAGCCCATAGGTCTGACCTATTTCCAGCAGTTCCTGATAAACAAGGTCAGGCAGTTCAATACCTTCGAGACGGTTTTTTCTATAAGTGAGAGCGCACGTTCCCCGGGCAGCCGAATTTCGTTAAAACCAGGTGCAACTTGAAGTTCTTTAATTTCTTTAATCATAGCTGACAAGGTGTTTTTGAACGTATGCAAGTCAATAAAGTGCGCAATATCAATGGCACCCATAAAGTGTCCTACTCCCTGAGGAGCATCAAATTCATAAAGATCATGAAGATGCGGCCCATATCCGGCCCCACTGAGAATGCCGCTGAGAATATCCACTATAATTGCCATACCGCTACCCTTAGGACCGCCAATCGGGATCAGGGAACCCTTGCGACCTTCCGCAGGGTCAGTAGTGGGATTCCCCGCTTGATCCAACGCCCAGCCCAAGGGAATTTTTTGACCCAGTTTTTGAGCCAGTATCAGTTTACCCAGTGCCACTACACTTGGCGTCATATCCAAAACTACGGGCAGATCGTTGGAGGGCGCTGCAACCGAAATGGGATTAGTTCCCATAAAAGGCTCAGCGGCACCATATGGGGCAATTTTTCCGGTCAAATTGGTGCAGGAAAAACCAATCATGCCTTTTTCCGAGGCCATCTTAGTATAAAAAGCGGCTGTTCCAAAGTGATTGGAGTTTTTTACTGTGGCAAAGCAACAACCAGTTTCAGCAGCTTTGCGGATGCAGGCTTCCATAGCAAATAGTGCGCTGGGGGCACCAAGTGTATTGCCAGCGTCTATTACTAACGAAGGAGAACTCGAACGTCCGGAAAGACAAAGCGCTTTGATGTGCCTTCTGATTTTTCTTTTGTTTTCATAAGCTCCTCCTATATGTTACTTCAAAGTGTCCATAATATATTGGCATGTGACAAGTGCAGCAGTTTTCAACGCGCCCTCGTCGAATACGACCCCGGGATTATGAGCGCCTTTTTGAGTTGCTGGATCGTCCGTGCGGGTACCAACCCGATACCGGACGCCCGGACAATGGTTCAGATAAACGGAGAAATCATCTGAACTGGAATTAGGCTGAGCGAGATAAATGATATTTTGCACCCCAATAGTCTTTATGGCAGCTTGTTCCAAGCCGTCCACAATGCTGGCGTCATGGATTAGCGGAGGGATTCCATCCTCGATTTCAACATCCACAGTTGCTCTCATACTCTGACAGTGCATTTGACAGGTACGGCGGACAGCTTCTTTGATCTGATCCCTGACCTCGTGGTCAAAGGTTCGCAGCGTACCCGAGAAGGTAACTGACTCTGGGATTACATTGGGAGCTTTCCCGCCCGAAATTTGCCCAAAGGTCAGCACAGCCGGCTGGAAGGGGGATATTTCTCTGGATACAATGGTTTGCAGTTGGGCAATTAAGTAAGCGGAAATAATAATGGGGTCAATACATCTGGACGGGTGGGCCCCATGTCCTCCAAAGCCATGGACTGTAATGCGAATCGTATCACAGCTTGCACTGGCCGGCCCTTTAATCAGCCCAATATGTCCGACGGGAAGTTCCGTGGCCACATGGACACCTACGATTTGGTCCATTACAGGTTGTTGGGTAAAAGCCCCTTTTTCAACCATATACTTTGCTCCAGAGCCCAGTTCCTCGGCCGGTTGGAATAGAAGGCGGACATTGCCTACTAAAGACGCTCTGTTTTCCTGCAAAACCCTGGCAACCAGAAGCAAATACGCTGTGTGGATATCGTGGCCGCAAGAGTGACAAACTCCCTTGTGCTGGGACGCAAAAGGCAGCCCGCTTGATTCTTCCATGGGCAACGCGTCAATGTCTGCACGCAGCGCAATGGTCTGGCCAGGCTTGCCTACACGGATAATTGCGCTGACCCCGGTTTCCAGTTCCCAGTGCTCAAGTTCAATTCCATATTGGGCTAATCGCTTTTGAATGAGTTGAGTGGTCATGTGCTCTTCCATGCCAAGTTCTGGGTTCTGGTGGATTTGCCGTCGAAGCTGTATCGCTTCTTCCAGATATTTGCTGATTTGAACTTCTAAGTCGCTCATCGTCTTCCCTCCCTTATTTCACACTTTTTGCAATAATCTATTGCTAATTTTAGAATAACATGATATGATACAACTGTCCAACATATAAAAGTGCTATTGAAAACAATGTTTATATTGTGAACGAGGGATAACAATGACCTTTCAATCATTACAATATTTTTTAACCGTCTATGAGGAGCACAGTATTACTGCCGCAGCCAGGCGGCTGTTTATCAGCCAGCAAAGTTTGTCGGTTCATATCCATAAGCTGGAGCAAACTTGTGGAACTGCGCTATTTACCAGATATCCGATTCTTACACCGACTTATGCGGGAGACCGGCTTGCGGAAACGGCATGTGAAATTCTCCGTCTGAAGAAAGAGATATTGGCAGAACTAAAAGAAATCGAAGAGGGGCAAATCGGAAAAATGATGCTGGGATTCTCCGGGGTTCTGGCAGAGGATTACCTTCCACCAATTTTGCAGCAATTTTATCAACGGTATCCTAAAATTGAGGTGGCTGCTATTACCAGCAACAGCGCCGATTTAGAGGATCAGACTGTGGCTGGACAACTGGACCTCTACATTGGTACTTCTGTCAGCAAAAATAATGTCATAACAACAGTTCCGCTTATTGACATACATTTAATTGCAGCGGTGCGAGAGGATGTTTTAAGGCGGTATACAAATTTTTCTGATGAACAGATAGAGCGCGGGTTGGAAGGTGGAATTACATTAGCAGAAATACAGGATGTGCCAATGATATTTCCAGTTCGTGGATGGCGTGTCAGAGAGGCGCTTGATTATCATATAAGGGAACATAAGCTAAAGATTAAGCCTATCCTTGAAACGCACCAGGCGGTCGCATTATCGGCCTGTATAAAAGGAATCGGTGCAGGAATCCTCTATTCCACCACATCCTTGAATCAGTCTCTTGATACGAAGCGCATCCTAAAATTTCCTATCCGTAATATTGATTACCGTATCTCATCCTGCATCTGTTATCGCCGTGACCATTTTTTAAGTGCATATGAAGAAGATTTTATTGAGTTTACAAAAACATACTTCGAGCAATCCAGCCTGCTGTGAAATGGCCGTCCCTCCGTATTTAGGCAGAGGGACGGCCGCTTTCGTTGTTAACTTGCCGCTTAATTGGCGGTGTAATCAAGATTAAATTATCCGAACACTGTCACAATCAATCGGAATATATGTGGAAATAGAACCATAACCCCAACAAGACGACAGAGCTGCAGAACAACCAGATTTGCACTTTCCACACCCAGATCAGCGGCAATCAGCGCCATTTCAGTTGCACCCGCAGGGGACAATGTAAGCATAGACTCACGCAATTCGATATGAAACAGTTTTGACATGATATAGCCGACGCCAATACAGCAGACAATGTATCCCAGGCATAAGAGGACGGCAGGAAGAATCATCTGCCTCATCCGAAGAACCTGTTCTCGCATGATGCCGGAACCAATACAGCATCCGGAAATGACTTGAGCCACCCGGCGCAGCCACATAGGCATTCCGGAACATTTTCCTGAGATATTGATTGCGGCGGTCACAATCAGTGCGGCAGACATAGTTCCCGCCGGCATTCCAGAACATTTTCCCAGTGTTCCTGCCGCCAGCGCAACGGAAAAGACGGGCAAAAAGCCAATCAGGGTAGGCTTCCTGTCTGCGTTCGACTTTGAGGGGCTAGACTGTGTTCCTTCCTGCTGCTGCGGGAGGTGTCCT
>JAAWIE010000099.1 GCA_022796195.1 Lawsonibacter sp.
CATCTTGCGCAGCTTCAGGGGGAAGGCCATGTTCTCATACACCGTCATGTGGGGATACAGAGCGTAGCTCTGGAACACCATGGCGATGTCGCGGTTCTTAGGCTCTACATCGTTCATCAGCTTACCGTCGATGAGCAGTTCGCCGCCGCTGATCTCCTCCAGTCCGGCCACCATGCGCAGGGTGGTGGACTTGCCGCAGCCGGAGGGGCCAACCAGAACGATAAACTCTTTGTCCTTGATGTCCAGGTTGAACGCCTGGACCGCAATGACGCCCTGTTCCGTAACCTGAAGATTGGTCTTCTTCTCAGGCTCGCCCTTCTTCTTTTTGGCCTTCTTCTGGTCGTTGCTGTGGGGGTAGATCTTCTGGATGTTCTTCAGATTCAGAGTTGCCATAACGGTTCGGCTTTGATGGACCGGCCTCCGCCATGCCCATCTCGCTTTGAGAGAGCCTTGCTCCCAAAGCGTTACGACAGGTCTCCACACTGCCGCACCGCAAGCCGCAGCGGTTGTTTTCCTCCTTTTGTTTTGGTACCGGGCGCTATAGTGATGGAGTAGCAGCCCAGCCCTTGGATTAAATTATGGAAAAGCGGACGGGTCCGCCCATTCCAACAGCAGAGTACTCCAGTCCGTCCTGCGGTGCAGGGGCGGAGCCCGCGTCTCCTTAACCGGAGGCGCGAATTTAGAGCAGGCAGGGGCAAAGCCCTTACCAAAAAAACATTTACACAACCTGTCCTTTAAAAATAATCTTCTTTATAGACAGATCCTCCTGATCCAGAAGGACAATGCTGGCCTCTTTGCCCACGTCCAAGGTACCCACACGGCCATCAATGCCGATGGACTGAGCGGGGTTGTAGGTGCAGGCGCGAACGGCGTCAGCCACAGGGATTCCGAAGGACACGGCCTGGCGCAGACAGCCCATCAGACTGGTGACCGAACCGGCCAGCGTCTCCGGATGACCCAGGATGGTAGCCCGGTTCCCGTGGACCTCGATCATCTGTCCGCCGAAGGGGTACTCGCCATCAGGCATACCGGTGGCCCGGAGCGAATCGGAAATAATGATCATCCGCTCTTTGCCAAACAGGTCAAAGGTAAGCCGCACCACACCAGGATGGATGTGGATTCCGTCGCAGATCAGCTCAGGCTTGACAGAGGGGACCTCATAAGCCGCGCCGATCACTCCGGGGTCCCGGTGGGCCAGGGGAGGCATTGCATTGTACAAGTGGGTAGCGTGGTCCGCCCCCGCCTCAAAGGCCGCCTTTGCCGTCTCGTAGTTGGCTACCGTATGGCCCACTGAGACATGCACGCCCAGCTTCTTTGCCGCCTGAATGAACTCCACAGAACCGGGCTGCTCGGGGGCAACCGTGACCAGCTTCACACAGCCTCCAGCAGCCTCCTGGAGCCGCTGGAGCATGGGAACGTCCGGGTCATGGAGATACGCGCCGTTCTGTGCGCCCTTCTTCGCCTCGCAGAGGAAAGGCCCCTCCAGGTGAGCGCCCACCACCTCCGCTCCGCCGGAATTACTGGCCCGGTGAGCGGCGGTGTTCTTGCAGATGGCCGTCAACTGCTCTTCTGGCAGCGTCATACCCGTCGGACAGATATAGGTGACGCCCTGAGACAGCTCAAAATCAGCAATCTTTTGCAGGCCCTCGGGGGTAGCGTCGCTGAAGTCCTCCCCCACACAGCCGTGAAAATGGACGTCGATCAATCCAGGGATGACATAACAGCCGGAGGCATCCAACACCTCCTCGTCCCCGCAGGTACGAGAGATCAGATTGCCGTCAATACAGACGTCTCTGGACACAAAGCCTTGTCCCAGGTCAAAGACCTGGCCGCCGGTTATTTTCATACTTCCACCCCGGCAGCAATCAGTTTGCTCAGAGCCGCTTCATCGGCTACCAGCACTACATTCTTGTGCAGCTGGAGAATCGACCCAGGGCATTTGGGCGTAATGGGGCCACAGACGGAATTGTAGATCGCGTCCGCCTTATCCTCACCGCTGGCGCACAGGAGAACCTTTTTGGCCCCCATAATGGCGCCAATCCCCATGCTGATGGCCTGCTTGGGCACATCGTCCCGAGTAGCGAAGAAGCGGGCGTTGGCGTCGATGGTGCTTTCGGCCAGGTCCACCACATGGGTCTCCTTGACAAAGTGGTCGTCCGGCTCATTAAATCCGATATGGCCGTTGCGGCCAATGCCCAGCAGCTGCATATCCACATAGCCCTTGGAGCGGATATAGGCATCATATTCCGAGCAGAATGCCTTCGCGTCCTTGGTCAGGCCGTCAGGCACACGGGTATGTTCAGGAACAATGTCCACATGGTCAAACAGATTGCTCTGCATAAAATAGCGGTAGCTCTGGTCGTGGGTGGGAGCCAGACCCACATACTCATCCAAGTTCACTGAAAGCACGTCCTTGAAGCTGATGAGGCCCTGCTTATACCAGTCCACCAGATACTTATAGGCTCCCTCCGGGGTGGAACCGGTAGCCAGACCCAGCAGACAGCTCGGATTGTGGACAACCTCCCCGGCAATGACCGAGGCGGCCCGGCGGCTCATAGCGTCGTAGTCTTTTTCACGGAAGATTCTCATAGTGCATGACTCCTTTCGGTATTTACCATTATTTTATATGATTGGAACGGGATATGCAAGACTGAATTTTAAAAATTATCCCTTTACTCCGCCGGAGGCCAGACCGCTGACCAAATTCTTTTCAATACTCATGAAGAGAATCACCACCGGGATAATGGCAAAAATAGAGGCGGCAAAGAGATACTGCCACTCAATCATGTTATAGCCGTTGAAGGTATTGATACCTACCGTCAGCGGCTTGAGGGTGTCGGTAGAAATAAGGCACAGGGCTACTGTGTACTCATTCCAGGCGTTGATAAAAATGAAGATCAGGGTGGTGACAATGCCAGGGGCGGCCACGGGAAGCAGCACTTTCATCATGGACTGAATCCGGTTGCAGCCGTCGATGGTGGCGGCCTGTTCCATTTCTGCCGAGATCCCCATAAAGGTTCCCCGCAAAAGCCAGATGGTAAATGCCTGATTAAACGCTGCATTGATAAAGACCAGCCCCAAAATGCTATCGGTGAGGCCCATCTGCTGCATAACTTGATAGATACCAACCAGCAGCACCACCGGTGCAAACATCTGGGAAACAATCACAAACCCAAGAAACGCGGTCTGACCCTTAAATTTCATCCGGGCTAGGGCGTAGGCGGCGGGGATGCCGCACAGCATGGCGATCAGGGTGGAACCGCCGGCAATCAGGATAGAATTCAAGAGATAACGGGCCATAGGTGCGCGGCTCCAGATGTCGATAAAGTTCGACCACAGAACGTTGACCGGCAGAATGGTGGACTGGTCCGCAGTGGCAAAGATCTCGGCCCGGTTTTTCAGGGCGGTACACAGCATGGCAAAGTAGGGGTACAGGGTAATGATGCACACGTCCAACACCACAAAATAAAGCAGAAGACGCAGAATCACTTTTTTCAGGGAGACCGGTTTTTTCCGGATGGCGTTTGCGGGCTGGCTCACAGGTCCTCATCTCCTTTCCGCAGGGTGTAGATCATGTAAATGCTGGCGCACATCAGCAGAATGATGAAGCCAATCACCGAGACGGCGGCGGCTTCGCCCGGCTTGCTGTTGTAGAAGGCCAGTTTATACAAGTAGGTTACCAGGGTATCGGTGCGGCTGGCGGGGTCGCCCTTCGTCATAGTCCAGATGATGGGGAAGGAGTTGAACACATAGATAATGTTCAGCACGGTAGACACCGTTAAAGAGGACTTCACCAGGGGCAGGGTAATGCTAAACAGCTTCTGAAAATAACCGGCTCCGTCCACAGTAGCGGCCTCATAGTAGGACGCATCGATGCTTTGCAGGCCCGACAGGACGCAGAAGCAGACAAAGGGGATGGTAACAAAGATACCGCAGGCGATCTCCCAGGCGAAATAGGCCCCGGGCGTAGGGGTCCAGTTCACCGGTCCGCTGATGAGGTGCAATTTCATCAGCAGGGTATTCAGGGTACCGTAGTCCGTATTGATGATGAAGTTCCAGGCGCTGGCCTGAATGACCAGAGTAGTCGCCCAGGGGAAGACCACAATTGCCCGGGCAATTTTTCTACCCTTGAATTTGTTGTTCAGCACCAGGGCCAGTAGGAAACCCAGAACCGTGGAAATTACTACTACGGCGATGGTCCAAACAATGGTATTTTTCAGCACAAGCGTAAAGGTTGGGCTTTTCAATACCTTAGTAAAGTTCGCAAAGTTGTTGAAGCCCTGGAGCTTACCCACCCGGCTCACTTTGTTCATAGAACGCTGAAACACCGAGAAAATGGGAGCCACAATAAAAATCGACATCAGAATCAGGCTGGGAGCAATCCAAATATAGGGTTCTGCCTGACGCAGAAGCTTCTTACTGCTGGAGGGCATTTGCTGCGAACTGGCGGCGGGGGCTTTTGCTTTCGCGGGAACATCCGGTGTGGTTGTGTTCACGGAGACACCTCCCTGTAAAATAGTAGTGTGTGTGTCTTCCGGCCGCTTTCCAAAGGGGAAGCGGAACTCCCAAAGCCCTTGGAAAACGGCTGGAAGAACTGGGGACCGGGCCGCCTTGGCCCGGCCCCTCAGTTATGTACTGGTTCAGTGTATCAGATGGACTCAGCCGGCGATTTCGGCCTGAAGATTGTCCAGCAGCTCCTTGACGTTTCCGCCCAGCAGAGCTTCCTGTTCCACGCGGATAATACCGGTCTTTACATCGTCCCACTCGGCCTTGGCCACAGGGTAGAACTTGCAGGAACCCACGATATCAACCCAGGGAGCCATGGCGGGATCTTCCTTGGCTACGATCTCGCCGCCGGCGGAGGTGGCGGGCAGGAAGCCTTCCATCAGAACCCACTCGGAATAGCGGGCATCATCATAGAAGTAATCAAAGAACTCGGTGATAGCGGCCAGCTTCTCAGCGGAGTGGTTGTTGTCAAACACCATGAAGCGGTCCATAACGCCGGCGGAGACGGAGGGGTTGCCGCCGTTGGTGGGGATGGCCGCGAAACCGTAGTTGACCGTGTAGCCGCCGTCAGCCACGTAGGTGGGGATGGAGTTGGGGCCAATCATCATGGCCAGCTGGCCGGCGCCGAACAGGTCCTGGAGGTTGTAGCGGGTCTCGTTGGCGGGGTCGGTGTTGGTCAGGCCGTCGTTCACCAGACTGATGGCGAACTCAATAGCTTCCACGTTGGCATCGCTGTTCAGGGTCCAGTTGCCGTCCGCATCGGTAAAGTCGCCGCCGTTGTTCCAGATGTAGTAAGCGGCAGCGGCCTGGCCTTCGTCGGTGGTCATGTCGATGCCCCAGGGGTAGATGCTGGAGTCATAAGCCTTAATCTTCTCACAGGCGTCCTTCAGCTCATCCCAAGTGGTGGGAACTTCCACACCGGCGGCCTCGAGGATGTCCTTGTTGTAGTACATAGCGCGGGCGGAGGCCAGGTCGGGAATGGCCCACACGGTTCCGTCCACTACGGACTGCTCCAGGAAGGCGGGGTAGAGCTTGGCGTAGGTCTCGTCAGAGACATAATCCTTGGCGGGGAGGAGCAGGCCCTCGTCCTGATAGGCGGCGAACAGGTCGATGTTCAGGATGTCGGGGGCGGCGTTGCCGGTGATGCGGGTGGTGACCACGGTAGAAATGTCGTTCCAGGAGATGACTTCCACGGTCAGGTCGATGTCATCATGGCTGGCGTTGAACTCGGTCTGGAAGTCGGCCCACCATTTCTTGGTGTTCTGGCCGTACTCGGCAGCGATTACGTTGACGGGGATCTTGTCTCCGCTTGTGCTGGGCGGGGTGGTGGAGGTTCCGGCGCTGCTTCCGCCGTTGTTGGCGGGGGGAGTCGGGGTGGAGCTCTTGTCGCCGCCGCTGCAGGCAACGAGGGACAGCGCCATGGCGCCGGCAAGTAAGGCTGCAAGAATCTTTTTCATTTTCATTCTCCTTCTTTGTTGATATTGACTTTCAAGCGCGTCAGGAATCGGGAAAATTCACAAACGCGCTCTCTCGAAGTCTATTATACTTGTTCATTGTGTAAATTATAGGGCTTAACGTTCAGAATATAGAAAAATCGTACGAACCATGGAAGTTCGTACGATTTTATTCCCGGTCAGCCCCGCAATTCTTTGCGAAATGCACTGGGGGTTGTCCCTGTCATGGAGCGGAACACCTTGGAAAAATAGTTGTAATCGCTGATGCCAACCGCCTCTGCCACAGCGGAAATGGGCTTGTTGCTCTGGAGCAGAAGGCGCTTGGCCGCATCGATGCGGCGGCGGGCAATGAGGTAAGACAGGGTCTCGCCGCCCGACAGCTCCTTTGCCAGAGCACACAGCTTGGTGCGTCCAATGTGCAGGTGCTTGGAGATAGAAGCTAGAGACAATTTCTCCATATAATGCTCGTCCAGGTAGAGGGCCAGCTTTTGTGCGTCAGTCTGCTCGGTGGTAAGGATCATACCCTTGAGCTGGATGTAGGCGGACAGCGCCTCCAGCGTCTCGGTATACGCCTGGATTTCCTCGTGGGAGTACTGGCGGAACTGGAAAAAGGCTTCTTTTAAGGCGTCTGGGCCGTCCGGCCACCAGTCCAGCAGCGGACGGGTCTGTTCCCACTGCGCCTCTATGGAAGAGTCATCCAGATAACAGCCCACCGCCAGATAAGCCAGCGGGTTCTGTTTGTCGTAAAGGGGCATAATCGCCTCACATACCCCCGCATGACAACGGTAGAACTGAAACCCTTTTTCCGCTGTGTAGTGCCGGATTTTACACCGGTCGCAGGCGACGCATCGCTCATGCCCCTCGGGGAGGTCGTTAATCATCCGGCAGAAAGGCGGGTGGTCCCGGAACAGCTTGATATCCTGCCCCTCCGGGTCCAGGATATTGGCGGGCAGACCGGTGAGAATTTTCAGATTTGCGGTCAGCTTGCGCAGCTGTTCCTCGTCAAAGAGGATATTCACACCGGGCGCCTCCTCCCTAAAATAGGATTCTCTCCGGCCCAAACAGGCCGGAGAGAACATGGGGGTACCCCCATG
>JAAWIE010000100.1 GCA_022796195.1 Lawsonibacter sp.
GTCCACCAGCGGCCGGAGCAGCTCCGCCGCCGCTTGGACCACCGGCCCCTCAAACCCGCTGGGGCCGGACAGAGCGCACAGATAGGCCAGGGTCTCTTGTTCGATCAAATACGGTTCCCCCTTTTGTGGATAGTTTGCCAGAATAACTCCATCTTAATACGAAACAGAAAAAGACGCAAGCCCTTGTATCGAGAAAAAAAGAATGGTATAATAAACCGTTACGGCACTGGAAGGGCCGAAAATAGAGAAAAGGGGTTCTACCGCCATGAATTACAAAGAGGAATTCATTACCTTTATGGTGCGCTCCGGCGTGCTCACCTTCGGCGATTTTACCACTAAGTCGGGGCGAAAGACCCCGTATTTTGTTAATACCGGCAACTATAAGACGGGGGCGCAGGCCGCCAAACTGGGGGACTACTATGCCGCCTGTATTCAGGAGCACATGCCGGAGGGCATTGACTGCCTCTTCGGTCCGGCTTACAAGGGGATCCCGCTGGCGGTGTCCGCCGCCGCTTCCCTGTACCGCAGTTACGGACGTGACTTGCCCTACTGCTTCAATCGCAAGGAGATCAAGAACCACGGTGAGGGAGGCTCCATGGTTGGCTACAAGCCCCAGGACGGAGAGCGGGTAGCCATTATTGAGGACGTAGTCACCGCCGGCACCGCTGTCCGAGAGAGCATAGAACTGTTCAAACAGGTGGCGAAGGTAGAGATGAAAGCCCTCTTTGTCTCGGTGGACCGGATGGAGCGGGGTACGCGGAACTGCTCTACCCTGGATGAGCTCAGACAGGATTACGGCATCCAAGTATATCCCATTGTGACGGTGAAAGAGGTCATCGCATTCCTCCACAACAACCCAGTCGATGCAACCGTGTATATCGACGACGGGATGAAAGCCAAAATGGAAGCCTATCTGGCTGAGTACGGGGCGGGATGAGCGGCTGTGCTCCCGCGCACTGTGCCTAACACGAAGGAGGAGAGACACCATGGCAGAAAAGAAAGCCATCCACACCGGCCACCGCGGGCGGGTGAAGCAGGAGTTTCTCACCCGTGGAATCGAAGGCTGGCCTGACCACCGGGTTCTGGAACTGGTGTTGTTCTATGCCATTCCACAAGGGGACGTAAACCCCCTGGCTCACGAGTTGATCGACCGGTTTGGGTCGCTGTCTGGGGTGCTGGATGCGCTGCCCGAGGAGTTGATGAAGGTAAAAGGTATGGGGGAACATTCCGCCACCATGCTCAAGCTGTTCCCGGCGGTGCTGGGGCGGTATCTAGAGGGCCGCACCGGACCGGGGCAGCTGGTCCACACCACGCAGGAGGCCGGGCATGTCCTGGCCCCCTACCTTTACGGTTCTCGGAATGAGATGGTCTATGTGCTATGTCTGGACGCCAAGCGGAAGGTGCTGGGTGTTCGGAGAATTTCTGAGGGAAACAATAACAACTCGGATGTGACAATCCGGCGGGTGGCGGAGGAGTGCATGGCCCTGCGGGCCTCTGCATGCTATCTGGCGCACAACCATATCAGCGGAATTGCCCTGCCTTCCCCCGAAGATATGAATACCACCGCAGTAATTCGTACCGTTCTGGAACCGCTGGGGGTTCTGCTGGTGGACCATCTGGTCTTTGTAGACGGAGATCTGGTGTCCATTCAGGAGAGCGCCGCTGCCGGACGCCGGGGCGGCTTCCGTATGGTCTTTTGAAATTTTTGTTCGAGGAACCTCTTGATATGGAACGCCAGTTCTGATATAATGGGGAAAGATTGTGCGCCGCAGGCGGCGCCAAGAGGGGGAAGCTTATGCCAAAGTTAGAAGTAGTATCCGAATATACGCCCAGCGGCGACCAACCGGAGGCAATTGAAGCCCTCTCCAACGGCATTGAGATGGGTTTGGATGAACAGACCCTGCTGGGCGTTACCGGTTCGGGCAAGACCTTTACCATGGCCAAGATTATTGAAAAGGTTCAGCGGCCCACCCTGGTACTGGCTCACAACAAGACGCTGGCTGCTCAGCTTTGTGCCGAGTTCAAGGAGTTTTTTCCCAACAATGCGGTGGAGTACTTCGTCAGCTACTACGACTACTACCAGCCCGAGGCGTATATCCCCCACACCGATACTTTTATTGAAAAGGACTCCTCCGTCAATGAGGAAATTGACCGGCTTCGCCTGTCCGCCACCGCCTCTCTGCTGGAGCGGCGGGATGTGATCGTCGTGTCCTCTGTATCCTGCATCTACGGCCTGGGCGAGCCGGAGGATTTTGCCAAAATGATGGTCTCCCTCCGGGTGGGCGCTCAGATGGAGCGGGACGAGATGCTGAAAAAGCTGGTGGCCATCCGCTATGAACGCAACGACATCGCCTTTGAACGCAACATGTTCCGGGTCCGCGGGGACACGGTGGAGGTCTGGCCCGCCTACTGGAAGGATACCGCCATCCGAGTGGAATTCTTTGGGGATGAAATTGACCGCATTTCGGAGATTAACGTGGTTACCGGGTCTCCCATCCGGCGGCTGCAAAATATTCCCATCTGGCCCGCCACCCACTATGTCACCCCCAAAGACAAAATGGATGCCGCCATCCAGGAAATCTATCAGGAGATGGAGGAGCGGGTCGCCTTCTTTGAGCGGGAAAACAAGCTGATTGAGGCCCAGCGCATCAAACAGCGCACCATGTACGACATTGAGATGATGCAGGAGCTGGGTTACTGCTCCGGTATTGAGAACTACTCCCGGGTGATTGAGGGACGGCCAGTGGGGTCACCCCCCAACACCCTGATGGACTACTTCCCCAAGGATTTTGTCCTATTCATCGATGAGAGCCACGTCACCCTGCCCCAGGTCCGGGCCATGTACAACGGCGACCGCGCCCGCAAAAACACCCTGGTGGAGTATGGCTTCCGCCTTCCCTGCGCTTTCGACAACCGGCCGTTGAAATTTGAGGAGTTTGAAAAGCGGGTCAATCAGATCGTCTACGTCTCCGCCACCCCCGGGGAATACGAGCGCACCCGGTCGGGACAGATTGTGGAACAGGTTATCCGGCCCACCGGACTGCTGGACCCAGTGATTGAGGTCCGCCCGGTGGAAGGGCAGATTGATGACCTCATCGGCGAAATCAACACCCGCACCGCCCGGAACGAGCGGATTCTTGTGACGACCCTCACCAAGCGTATGGCCGAGGATTTGACCACCTACCTCCAGGGCGCAGGTATCAAGGTGCGCTATATGCACCATGACATCGACGCAATGGAGCGCATGGAGATTATCCGGGACCTGCGTTTGGGCACCTTCCATGTTCTGGTGGGCATCAACCTGCTTCGGGAGGGTCTGGACTTGCCCGAGGTGTCCCTCGTGGCCATCCTGGACGCGGATAAAGAGGGCTTCCTCCGCTCTGAGACCTCCCTCATCCAGACCATCGGCCGGGCCGCGCGAAACGCCCAGGGCATGGTGGTTATGTACGCCGACACTATCACCCCCTCCATGCGCCGGGCCATCGACGAGACAGAACGCCGCCGGGGTATTCAGGACGCATTCAACCAGGCCCACGGCATCGTCCCCAAAACGGTCATCAAGTCAGTGCGCAATCTTCTTGACCTGGACGCCCAGGAGGACAAAGACTCCGCCGAACGCCGGGGCGAGGTCCAGGGCCTCACCAAACAACAGAAGGCCGAACGGATTGCACGGCTGGAAAAAGAAATGCGCGAAGCGGCCAAGATGCTGGAATTTGAACTGGCCGCTGCATTGCGGGACCAGATTATTGAGCTGCGGGGAAAATAAGCGGATGGTCAGGCTGATTCGTCCCGAAGAAAACCGGTCCGGCCGGATGGCGGGACTGCTGTGCTGAGGAGGGGGAGCGGCAGATGGCGAAGAACGAAAAAACCAACGTAATGCGGATTTTGGAACAAAAAAACATTTCCTATACCGCCCATACCTACGACCCGGAATGTGGAACGGACGGGATGAGTGTGGCAAAGCAGCTGGGGCAGGACCCGGAGTGCGTCTTCAAGACGCTGGTTGCCCGGGGGGCCTCTGGTGGGCTGTATGTGTTTGACATTCCGGCGGGGGACAGCCTAGACCTGAAAAAGGCGGCCAAGGCGGTGGGAGAGAAATCCGCCGCCATGCTCCCCCAGAAGGAACTGCTTCCCCTGACGGGCTACGTCCACGGGGGCTGTTCCCCGGTGGGCATGAAGAAGCAGTATCCAACCGTGTTCCACGAGACAGCGGAAATCATCGACCGCATTATGGTGTCTGCCGGGAAAATCGGCGTTCAGGTGGAGCTTTCTCCCTCCGCGTTGATCGAGCTGGTTGGGGGAACCACGGCGGACCTGACGGTATGAGGAGGAACAAGAATGGCGAGCAGTGCTGATTTTGTCAACTACATCTGCGAACAGCTGGAGGGCCTTGGGGCAGTGCGTTCCCGAAAGATGTTTGGGGAATACATGGTATACCTCAATGACAAGCCGGTGATTATCATCTGCGAGGACCGGCCCATGGTGAAAATGCTGCCCTGTCTGGCGAAACTGCTGGAGGGGCGCCCCACCGAACCGCCCTATGAGGGGGCAAAGGACCACTATCTTCTGGACCCAGACGACCGGGAGACCCTGCGGGAGGCGGTCCGGCTGGCGGAGGAAGCCACCCCCCTGCCCAAAAAGAAAGCGCCGAAGAAGAAAGAATCCGCCCCAGTGGAAAGCCCCCCGCCCTGGGACGTGGTGTGGCCCCAGCAGAGTAAGCCCACCCTGTCCGACATCGGGGCCTGGGTGAATAATCCCCTTTTGGAAGAACTGGTGGACTGGGTTCGTGAGACGTACCAGGCGGAACCCTCGGTGGAGTTTAGCAAGTGCTCTATGGACCGGGGCTGGAATGTCAAGTTTAAGAAAGGAAGCCGGTCTCTGTGCGTGCTCTATGTCCGGTCCGGATGGGTGTCCGCCATGGTAACCCTGAACGCCAAACAGGTTGCTGAGCTGGAGCTTCTGCTGTCCTCCTTCTCCCCTGCCTTCCGCAAAATTTTTGCGAAAACCGCCCCATTTAACGGCGGAAAATGGCTGATTGTAGATGTGAAGCGCAGGGAGCAGCTGGAAGAGGTACAGCGGCTGATGCTCTTGAAAGCCAAACCGGTAAAAAAACAGGCTTGACATTAAAATTTTGTTCCGTTAGGCTGTAGAGGCGGATCAACACCGCCTCTACAGCCATGAGACCATACGCAAAAGGAGAACAGAACCATGCACACACACATTTCTGTCAAGGGCGCACGGGTCAACAACCTGAAAAATATCGACGTCAAAATCCCGCGGGACAAGCTGGTGGTACTCACTGGACTGTCCGGCAGTGGAAAATCCTCCCTGGCCTTCGATACCATCTACGCGGAGGGCCAGCGGCGGTATGTGGAGTCGCTGTCCTCCTACGCCCGGATGTTCTTAGGCCAGATGGAAAAGCCCGATGTGGACTACATCGACGGTCTCTCCCCGGCCATCTCCATCGACCAAAAGACCACATCGAAAAATCCCCGGTCGACCGTAGGCACCGTCACCGAAATTTACGACTACCTGCGTCTGCTGTGGGCCCGGGTAGGAACTCCCCACTGTCCCATCTGCGGCAAGGAGATCAAACAGCAGACCATTGACCAGATTATTGACCAGGTCCTTGCCCTGCCCGAGGCTACCCGAATCCAGGTGATGGCCCCGGTAATTCGGGGAAAAAAGGGAGAGCATCTGAAAATTTTTGAGGACGCCCGGAAATCGGGCTACGTCCGGGTACGGGCAGACGGTTCCCTCTATGACCTCAGCGAAGAGATCAAGCTGGATAAGAACAAAAAGCACCACATTGAGGTGGTGGTAGACCGGCTGGTTATCCGGGATGACATCGCCCGGCGGCTCACCGACAGCGTGGAGGTGGCCTCCAACCTGGCGGGGGGGCTGGTGGTCATCAACATCGTGGAGGAGGACCGGGACATCATGTTCTCCCAGAACTACGCCTGCGAGGACTGCGGTGTGTCCATTGAGGAGCTCTCCCCCCGGATGTTCTCCTTCAACAACCCCTTCGGGGCCTGTCCCGCCTGTACCGGGCTGGGTTCCCAGATGAAAATTGACCCGGACCTGATTATCCCAAACCGGGACCTGTCCATCATGGAGGGGGGTATTACCGCCTCCGGCTGGAACAACATCAAGTCGGACGGCATTTCCCGGATGTACTTCGACGCCCTGGCGAAAAAGTACAAATTTAAGCTGGAAACCCCCATCAAAGACCTGAAGCCCGAGGTCCTGGACATCATTCTTCACGGCACCAATGGAGAAAAGCTGACCCTTCACTACGACCAGCCCCGGGGAAAGGGAACACTATACCAGCCCTTCGAGGGCATCATCAACAATCTGGAGCGCCGCTACCGGGAGACCCAGTCGGACGCCATGAAGCGGGAGCTGGAGGAGTGCATGTCCCAGTGCCCCTGTCCCGCCTGTCAGGGGCGGCGGCTGAAAAAAGAGTCGCTGGCGGTCACCGTGGGCGGACTGGATATTGACAGCTACTGCCGCCGGAGCGTCACCGAGGCCCTGGACTTCATGGAACAGCTGGCGCTCAACGAGACCCAGACCATGATTGCCGCCCAGATTTTGAAGGAGATCCGGAACCGGCTGGGCTTTTTGCAGTCGGTAGGGTTACAGTACCTCACCCTGTCCCGGGAGGCGGGCACCCTCTCCGGCGGCGAGAGCCAGCGCATCCGGCTGGCTACCCAGATCGGTTCCTCCCTGATGGGGGTGCTCTATATTCTGGACGAGCCCTCCATCGGCCTGCACCAGCGGGACAACGACAAGCTTCTCCAGACCCTGAAGGAGCTGCGGGACCTGGGCAACACCCTCCTTGTGGTGGAGCACGACGAGGACAC
>JAAWIE010000101.1 GCA_022796195.1 Lawsonibacter sp.
GCGCTATAATTACGCTATTGTCTCAATAGGATAGAGAAGCAAACTGCGGAGAGAAGGGTTGGAATATGGCGGAGATTCACGAGCTGATTGACCGGGTAGCCGAACCAGAGCTGAAAGCCCAGTTGCAGGCTGCTGTGGATAAGCTGAATCAGCAGAAAAAGTTTGGCTTAGTATTTGAAGAACACCTCCCCGAATGTACACCGCTTTATGAAGTTCCCATCCAAAAGGGCCGTATGGTAACACAGAAAGGTGGAAAATCTGAGGACCTTTTTGTTGTTCTTACCATAATTGACGGCATAGCAGCCTGTCTGCCAAAGCGCGGTGGGGAGGTTGTAAAGCTGCCGGTGGCAGAACTTGTCTCCGTGGCAGAGTTTGGAGATCCAATCTACCCCTATTTGAAGCCCATAGATACAGTTTGCAACGCTCCGGGCAGTGATCTCTGGCATACGCTGATTGAGGCGGATAACTACCACGCCTTACAGCTTTTAGAATACCTCTATGCGGAACAGGTGGATTGCATCTATATCGACCCACCTTATAATACAGGTGCTAAAGATTGGAAATATAACAACGATTATGTGGATGCCAATGACATGTACCGGCACAGCAAGTGGCTATCCATGATGCAAAAGCGGCTGCGGATTGCCAAACGGCTGCTCAATCCCCAGAACTCAGTACTTATTATTACGATTGATGAAAAAGAGTATCTACACTTGGGTTGTCTGTTGGAAGAAATGTTTCCAAAAGCAAGAATACAAATGATTAGCACGATGATTAATCCAGCTGGGGTAAGTCGACATGGCGCTTTTGCACGCGTTGACGAATATATCTATATCCTTCAAATTGGTAATTCAGAAGCAAGCCGTCTAGAGCTCCATGATGAATGGCGGATTAGGCCAGACGATAAACGCGCTACACGGCTTCGATGGAATACACTCATTCGGACTGGAACAAATGGATTGCGTTCCGACCGAAAAAATCTGTTCTATCCTATTTTTGTATATCAAGATGGAGATGCAATTCATTCTGTAGGAAAACCATACTATGGAAATGATCGGACTGAAGTTAAAGCCCCTGATGGAACTGTTGCGATTTGGCCAATCAGGAGTAATGGTGACGAGGGAAATTGGCAAATTTCGCATACAGTCTTATGGGAACTGGCACAAAAGGGTTATGTCCATTTAGGACGATTCACCGAAAATGGTATGGCAATTTCATACTTAAAAAGAGGCGAAATACAAAAAATAGAATCGGGTGCATTCGAAATAAGCGGATATGCCAAGGATGGCTCTGTTATCTCCAACACCGAAGCGATGTCCTTAATCCCTGGAACACAATGGAGAATTTCTTCACATGATGCTACTTTAAACGGCACGAAGCTTTTGCAAAATATTATAGGGGAAAAGCGTTTTTCTTTCCCAAAATCACTGTATGCTGTCGCTGATGTAATGCGCTTTTTTGTTCTCAATAAGCCCCATGCTCTCATTGTAGATTTTTTTGCCGGTTCCGGCACCACGCTTCATGCTGTCAATCTGCTGAACGCTGAGGACGGCGGACATCGCCGCTGTATTCTAGTGACGAATAATGAGGTGTCAGCGGACGAAGCCAAAACACTGCTGGCCCAAGGTTTTCAGCCCGGCGATGAGGAGTGGGAGCGGCTGGGGATTGCCCGCTACGTCACCTGGCCCAGGACTGTATGCAGTATAGAGGGCCACGACGTCAACGGACAGTCGTTAAACGGGACTTATTTGAGAAGTGATCTGCCTATGTCGGAAGGTTTTTCGGCCAACGCCGCCTATTTTAAATTGGGCTTTCTGGAGAAGACCTCTGTAGCCCTGGGCCTTCAGTTTCAAAAGATGCTGCCCACCCTCTGGATGAAAGCTGGAGCCATTGGACCTTGCCCTAAGCTGGAGGATGGCGAAGTTCCACCCATGCTGGTACTGCCTGAGAATCACTTCGCCGTGCTGACTGTGGAATCTGCTTTTGAGGAATTTGCGGCGTCCGTGAATGTCAGGCCGGAGATTGAAACAGTCTATCTCATTACTGACTATGAGGTGGGCTACCGGGCGATGGCAAAGAGCCTGAATGCGCCTCGGATCTATCAGCTTTACCGAGACTACCTGGACAACTTCAGGATTAATACAAGGCGGGATGTGAGATGAAAGACGAACTTTTTCCATTTCAAAAGCGGGCGGTAGCGGAGCTGCGGATGAAAACCGCCGAGGCTTTGGGCAGTTACCACCGTACTAAGATTCCACAGGTCATTTCTCTCCAGGCGCCGACCGGAGCAGGTAAGACCATCATCATGGCCTCTCTTGTAGAAGAGATCTACTTCGGCGGGGGAACCCATGTGGAACAGCCGGAGGCGATCTTTGTATGGCTCTCAGACTCTCCAGCACTAAACGAGCAGTCCAAAGAAAAATTCCAGCTCCGGGCAGATAAGCTCCGTTTCAATCAATGTGTTACGATTGAGGACGCCTCCTTCGACATGGAAATGCTGGAGGATGGGCAAATCTATTTTCTCAACACACAGAAATTGAGCAAGTCTGGAAACCTAAGCAAACACTCAGACAAACGAACCTATACCATCTGGGAAACCATGCAAAATACAGCAAAAGAAAAATCCGACCACCTTTATTTTATCATTGATGAGGCCCACCGCGGTATGCAGGGCAAGGACGCTGGAAGGGCGACCTCCATTATGCAACGGTTTTTGAAGGGGGCCAAAGATCTGGGCCTGTCTCCCATGCCATTGGTCATTGGGGTCAGCGCCACATCAGCCCGGTTTGACCAGCTTGTGAGGGACACTACCTCCACATTAAGCAAGTGCATAGTAACAGCCAACGAGGTGCGTAGCTCCGGTCTCTTAAAAGACAGAATTGTCATTACTTATCCAGACGATCCCGATAAAAACAGCGACATGGCGGTATTGCAGGCTGCGGCTGACGAGTGGAAAAAGAAGTGCGCCCACTGGTATCAATACTCCTATGAACAGCACTATGCCCAGGTAAATCCAGTCTTTGTCATTCAGGTGTTGGCAGGACGGGGAGATACAATTTCGGAAACCAATCTTGATGATGTGATTGCCAAAATTGAGGCGCGCCTAGGGGCACAGTTCCGGGAACATGAAGTGGTACATACCTTTGGCGCGGCCGCTACACTCACCATCCATGGTCTGACTGTCCACCATGTTGAGCCCTCTGACATTACTGCTGATAAGCGCATTCGGGTGGTGCTGTTCAAAGAAAATCTCTCGACAGGTTGGGATTGTCCCAGGGCGGAAACTATGATGTCCTTCCGCCGCGCTGAGGATGCTACCTATATCGCCCAGCTTTTAGGGCGCATGGTGCGGACTCCGCTCCAATGTCATATCCAAGTGGACGAATACCTGAACGATGTACGCCTGTTTTTGCCTTACTTCAACCAGTCCACAGTCAAGCATGTAGCAGATGAACTGCAAAGCGCTGAGGGTGGGGAGATCCCCACGGTTATTGACGAGGAAGCCCTTGAGCACCCTGCCTATACCACACTATCCGTATATCCGCTCCGCAAAAAGGATAGCACACCTATTTCGGGGCAATGCCAGTTGGACGGCTTTGGTACGCTGCCCCAGCCAGGAATCGACTTGCCGGCGGACACCAGCCAGGATTTTGGCGAAGGATTGACACAGCCCCACCCCCAGCAAGCACCAACACCGCTCTACCCTGTCCCACCCGGCCAGACTTCTGCCTCGGAGATACCCCCAGAGGAGCGTGGGATACAGATGGAAATCCCTGGCGCCGCCAAAATAGATCGGGAAGCAATCATCAAATCCATCAATGAGCAGGGACTTTTGACCTATCTGGTACGAACAGCCAGGATAAGCAGCTATTTGAAGTCTTTGTTAAGTCTTGCTTCTCTGCTGACACAATTTAACATCTGTCCGGCTGCTGGGGATGAAATTCGAAATGAGATTACGGGCAGAATCCACACTTATGCGAGCAATCTGCGTTGTACTGGGAAATATGACGGGCTGGCAGCACAAGTACTGTCTATGAAGCTGTCTGTAAAGGTATTTGATGTGTTCGGTGCAGCCCTTGACGGTAATCGCTCCTATCATGCGCTTATGTCGGAAAACGACCTTGACCGCCAGCTTCGCATTGCAGATAGCAAGTTAGGCGGCTATGGATTTCCAAACACCTATGGCCGCCGGTTTTACAGCGAGGACGACCCAAATGCCTACAAAATCGACTGTATCCTGTTTGCGGCAGACGATGATTGCATGGCTGCCCTGAACCGTTACGCCGAAAAGAAATTTCATGCGTACAATGACCAATATCGCAGGCAAGTCGTAAAAAAATCTGAGTCTTGCAAACGGCTGTACTTTGACATTATTGCAGACGGCGATGTTGTGAGTAAGCACAGCTTATGCTTGCCTGAGATTATCAATTTTCATATAGATGAGAGCGGAAAAGAATATGATAATCACCTATACACCGATGATACTGGCTTTGCCAAACTCAAATTGAACACATGGGAAGCTGGTATATTGGAGGAGGAGGCAAAGCGGCCTGGCTTTGTCTGCTGGCTCCGGAACTTTCCAAAGGCGCGGTGGGCGCTCTGTATTCCCTATGAAATCGATGGTGTAACGAAATCTATGTACCCTGACTTTTTGATTATCAGGGCGGACGAAGAAGCCGGCTATATTATTGACATTCTGGAGCCCCATGGGGCGGACTGGAAGGATAACCTCGGAAAGGCAAAGGGATTGGCTCAATATGCAGAGGAAGAACCCACCATTGGTCGGGTACAGCTGATCCGGCAAAGCAGGGACTTTATGGGTAAGCCGCGCTTTAAGAGACTTGATTTTTCTCAGGGTGCTGTGCGGGAAAAAGTAAAAAAGGCGATCAATACGGATGAATTCGACCGTATTTTCGAGGATAATAGTTTTTTTGAGTGTATATAATCTGTTGTTCAGAATAGCCCGTTTCTCTAGAGGGGTCTCGTCAACGCACTGTAATCTCTGTATCCAAAAAGGGTGTACCGCAGTTTTTCTCAACTGCGGCACACCCTTCTTTTTTCTATACGGGGCCTCAATTTGTTTGTTGCTATTGAATATGCACATGGTTATTGATGTGCTCCATACAGTAACAGTAATAGCCGTTGCACTTGGAGCAGTAACGAAATTCCAGGTCTGGATATTCGGTATCTGTCTTGCCGCAGACAGCGCACTTATGGATATATCCCTTCTGCTGCTGGGCCTGCCGGGTGGCTTGACGGAAATTTACTGTCTGTCTGGCGTGCTGATGGCGGGTTCGCTGGACAGATCGGCCCAAAAACCCGGTAATTTCCGACCAGAAGAACAGAACATAGTTGAGTATGGCGATAACAGGAATGATAACACCGGTGAGGGCGGTAATACCGGAGGTAAAGATGGAAAACAGACTGCTCAGAATTCCCCAGGCGAAGAGTGCAGCGTCAATCCAAGCCAACCACTTGACCTTGATGGGCAGAATGAAAAACAGAAGCATCTGCATATCCGGGTAAAGGGTGGCAAAGGCAAAGAAGAGGGAGAGATTGACATAGGTCATGCTGGCCGTAGACAGGGCAGCAGCCACGGTTTTAGGCAGAACGGCGGCCATGGGGAGATAGGTCAAAAATCCAACGATGATATTTAACAGCACCCCCATCCCGTAAAAGACGGTAAATTTGACACTCCCCCACTCCTGCTCCAGAGCACTGCCAATGAAATAGTAAAAGTAGAGGGAGAGAAAGAGAAGCAGAGGACTGCTGTTCATGGGGACAAAGACAAAGGTTACGAGCCGCCAGATCTGGCCGTGGAGGATATAGTAAGGGGAAAAGGAAATCAGTCTGGAGAAGGAGAGCCCCGCCCCGCTGAACATATCCAGCAAATAGACCACCGCAGTACCGGCGATGACGATCAACATCAGATTGGGGATCCCCAGCCGGGGATGCCGGTAGCAAAAGCGATCCAGCCAGGAATCAATGGATCTTCTCAAAAGCAGTACCTCCCTCTCACACACAGAGCGACCCGCCGCTCTGACACTGTTGGTAGAACAGAGAATAGTCTATCAGGGATAGCGGGGAAAGTCGAGAACAAATTGTAAATTTTGGTCCTTCTTTTTGGAACCTTCTACATATAGGCCTGGAACAGAGGCAGAATTCAGCGCAGAAAACGGCGTATTTTGTCCTTAAGTCCTGGGGTAAGGACTTTCGCGGCCATTCGGTAGGGCAGGGAGGGCTGAGACAAAAACTGCTGCTCCACCTGCCGGAAGGGCAGCGCCTGGAACGCCGCAAAGAAGACCGCCCGCTTGGGGTTAGGCTCCGTGGGGGAGATCAGGCGGGGATTGCCCTTGATGGCCTCCTCCAGGGGACGCTCTACCTGGCCGGGGGAAAGGGTGTCAAAGACGGCCTGTCCCTTGGGGGTATTGATCAGAACCATTGAGATCCCCTGCCCGCGATCTGTGGGCAGAGTGAGGTTTGGATCCAAGCCCCAGAAGTCGGCCAAGGTGAGGTCGGCGGGACGGCGGCCCGGATTGGTGTACTGACAGCGGGTACAGCAGGGGCGCAGGAAGATCCGCATCCCAAAGCCCCGGCCATAGGTGGTGGTGTGGAGGGGCGCCTCATACCGCTGGCCGTTGGCAAAATCGGCGGTGAGCCAGGGGTCCTGCCAGCCGTGGGACTTATCTCGGAACGCTAGATTGACCACCGGCGCGCCGTGGTCCTCCGCCAGCCGATCCAGGTAAGACCGGAAGACCGCCGGAGAGGGCACCCCGTGGCACA
>JAAWIE010000102.1 GCA_022796195.1 Lawsonibacter sp.
GGACCCTCTATGTCCCCTTCTACCACCTGGCCCAGACCTTCGGCTTCCAGGTGAGCTGGGACAGCGCGGCGGGAGGAGCTTCCGCCCGGAAGGAGCAGCAGACCAAGCCCGCCGCCAGTGACATCGAGGCCATTCAGGCGACGACGGCCCCCAACTTCTATGGGCACAAGGTAGAGACGGTTGCGGTGACCTATAAGGCCGGCGTCGACCTCTCCGGCGTCCAGCTGGAGGACTACGCCCTGTATGACCGGGGCTTTAATAATCCTGACTTTGGACAGGTGAAGCTGGTCAACATCAGCGTGTCCGGCAATGTGGTAACCCTGTATGCCGACCTGAACAGCGATAAGGTGACGGACCGCAGCCGTGAGACTTACGGAACCCTGTGTACCAGCGCCAGCTGGTATGTGGATTCTGAGGGCGTCATCCACTGTGACGACCCGCAGAACGGGGAAGAGGCGGGCAGCTGGCAGGACCGCCTGGGGAATACCATCGAGGCCAATACCATCAACAAGGGCCTGCAGCGGCGCGAAAATATGGACCTGATCCTCTGCGTGAACGGCGCGGACCTCCGGGATGGGATTGCCTCCACAGATGGGTCCGGCAAGTTGCTGGAGAACACGGTCTGGAAAGAGACCCTTCTGGGCGGCGGCCTGGATGAGGTGAAAATGGAGCTGGTGAATATTGGGCAGCCCGCTCCCGGCTATACCATGCAGTCGGATGAGGGGAAGATTCCTGTCTTTGTCATTTATCCTGACAACTACGATGCAAACCGCGCGGAGCCCTATCCCACCGTGGTTTATCAGTGCGGCGGCGGCGTCTGCTACTGGGAGGTGACCGACGGGTCTGCTACCTCCGCCAACAACCTGGGATGCAATGTGGTTTATGATGAGATGATGACCAAGTGGCATGAGGAGATGCCCGAGGCCATTATTATGAGCGTAAACGTACATTCCACGCCCATTGATGTGGCCGCGGCCGAGATTGCCGGCGTGCTGGACTACAGCATCGAAAACTGGAATGTGGACAAGGACGGCATTATCATTGTGGGCAACTCCCAGGGCACTCTGATTAGCTCCGACGTGATTCGCCAGCGCTCTGACCTGATTGCGGCCTTTGTGGAGTGCAACGGCAACCTGGGCAGCATGGCTTCTGCCAGCAATCTGGACGGCACCTTGGCCAACAGCAGTCTGGGCACCTGGACCGCGGAAGAGGTTCAGGCTATGATTGACAACGAGGTGGCGGTCTGGATGTTCAACGGCGAGACCGACGGCGACAACCCCGCGGCACAGCAGGATGTGATCGAGGTGGTGAAGGAGCTCTACCGTACCGCCGGCAAGGATGAAGCGTGGATTGCCGAGCACGTTCGTGCCTCCGGCCTCCAGTCCTGGAAGTTCAAGAACTGGGGCGAGACCGACCACTCTGTGACAAAGGTAGTGGCCTCCTTCTATCTGGAAGCTCCCTACACCGACGTCTGGGAGGGCCAGTCCAATTTGGCGGCAGGCGAAACCTATACCTATACCGGACAGGAAGAGGGCTATGCCAACTATGGCCTCACGGCGGACTATCAGTACACCGTGTACCCTGAGAGTGTTTCCCAGTGGGCCAAGGCGATTGTCAAATAATCTGTCCTAATTCCCAAATCAGTAACATGAAGCACGTCGCGGAGAATATTCTGCGGCGTGTTTTTTATGCGGGATGATGTCATGGGAACATACGCTTCTTTCTGACTCGAGGAACTGCCTTTCAGAGTGTGGGCCAGCCAGTCTATGGGAAGTCTCTTCTGCCGGCACAAATCCATCCACTACATTCATTGGTCTATCAAATATATGAATTGGACAGGGATTGGTGGAGCTTATTATAATGCATTTAAGACGGAGGTGCTGGATTGTGCAGAATGACAGCGCCTCCTAAAAGAGTGAGAAAGGGATGGATTCAAGCATGAAATTGTACCGCAAACTCACCGCACTGTGCCTGTCCGCCGCTCTGGCTGCGGGTATGGCCATCACCGCATCCGCTGACGTCTCCCCGGTCAGGGTAGTGGTCAACGGAGAAACTGCCTCCAACTCTGCCTACATCAACTCCGACTGGCGGACCATGGTGCCGGTGGAGACAGCTGAGGCCATGGGCATTGCCTACACCGTGGAGGGGGACAGCGTCACCTTCACCGCCAACGGCATCTCCCAGACCTACACTGCGGGCTCTGCCGCCGGCGACACGGTGGCCACTCTGGTGGACGGGACCCTCTATGTTCCCTTCTACCACCTGGCCCAGACCTTCGGCTTCCAGGCGAGCTGGGACAGCGCGGCCAAGGCGGCCTCCGCTGTGAGCTCTGTGCAACCCAGTGAGCCTGACGCTGAGACGGCTGTTGATCTGGATTCTATTACCGCTCTGGAAATTGATTGGACGCAGGCCGCACAGCTGCCTCTCACCGGATATTTCACAAAATCCTTTGAGGATGGGCGCAGTGTAAAGGTATATATTTCGGAGGAGGCCTCAATCCGGACCTACATTACTGTAGTAGCTGTGCCAGACGGGGTCAGCACCAGGGCCTTTTTGGAGGATGAGGGCTGGCTTGCTCTGGCAGACCAGAAGGGCGAGGCCCTGTTTGTGCTGGAGCCCGGCGCTGATGGCTGGGGCAGTGCGGCAGAGGAGAGCGCCTACCTGGAAGAGGCGATTGCATTTTTGAAGAGCGGTTCCAACGCCAACAAGGTGGGAGTATTTTCTACCTTCGGTGAATTTTATTTGGTGGGATACGGAAAGGGAGCCGCCCCCCTGGAGATGTGGGCCGCACAGAATCCCATCTTTGTCATCAGCCAGGCATATCTTGATGGCGAGAGCGTTGGAAAGGCCGAGCTGGAGCGGGCGGGAGCCTCCAAGGAATATGATGGTGTTGTGTCGGGCAACGGCTATACACCCATCGAAAATTTGGATGAAGTCATTCAAAAAATTGGAATTTCCGGCCGTATTACCGCCGCCGATGTGCCGGTTCCCAGCTGGTTTGTCAATTATGACGGAGAAGCGGAAAATATTGATTACTGGAAAGCTGCAAATGATACTGTCAGTGCCGGAGAAGACGGCGCGTTTTATCAGGATATCAACTCTGACGCCTATCAAACGGAATATGCAAACAAGCAGATTCTGAAAGAAAATTCTAATGCCCGGCATGGCATTTCTCAGGTGCGCGTAAGCCAGGGACACGTGGACGCAGGAGAACTATATGCGTTTCTGTCTGTATATACCCGCTATGACAATTCTCTGGGTTACAGCAATGCCATGAACTACCGTTTGGACTATACCGCCGCCCGGGTGGCCGCCCAACAGGAGGCGAAAGACGGTCGGGTTAAGTCCGTGCTGAGTGATGGCACAGAAATTTGGGGCCAGGGTAGTGTGACCATTCCCAATCACGGCACCGTTCAGGTGGGAGTGATTGCATTTGCGGATGACAATGGAGATGGAAAGGCGGACCCGAGAGAGTATCTTGTCTACATTCCCCAGGGCTTTGAGGGGGAAAAGCTGCCCATTATGTATGTATACCCGGGCAACACACAGAGCGATGTGATTTTCTTTGATTCCACCTCCTGGATGCAGGTGGCAGAGGAGAAGGGGATCGTGTTGGCTTTCATTTGCGAGAGCTACTCCTCCCCGGTTGCGATCACACACCTGAGTCCGCTGGAATTTCTGGCCGCGATCAACACAGTAATGGAGGAGGAGATCGACGGAAAATATGCCAAGCTGGACTTCACCCGAATTTACGCATCCGGACAGTCTATGGGTTCCATGTATGTTCAGGACATTGCCCGCAGTGCCCCGGAAAACTTTGCTGCGGTGGCGACGACCTCCGGAATTGTGGCAAGCGGGACTCCCATTGCAGCAGCGCCGGGCAGCGGCAACATGATACCCGCCGCAATGATTTGTGGACAGGGTGACAATATGACCATGACGCCCGACCTGTGGGGGAGTGAGCTGAGCAGCGAGTGGGCCAGCTACCTCCTGGAGGTGAATGGCGCCAAGGGACTTACCGAATATGATTCTGTGGATGAGCTGGTCCTTGGGCGCACTAATATGTATACCTGGCTGAACAGCGATGAAATTCCTGTCTTCCAGTGGGGACAGACATTGCTGCGGCCCCACAACTGCTATCCCTCTGACATGTGGATTCTGTGGGACTTTGTGGAGCACTACCGCCTGGCCGAGGACGGAACCCGCTACTACAGCGCCTCCGCCTTTGCCCAGGACGACGCGGTGAAGATTTCCTGAGAACACAGAAATTGACAGGGAGGCCCCGATTTGGGGCCTCCTTTTTTGCACTCCGCCAGTGTATTAATTGATTTTTGACATGATTTAATCGATTTTATGAATTGGACATGGATTGGTGGAATTTATTATAATATTTGATAAGACGGAGGGGCTGGATTGTACAAAATGACAGCGTCTCTCAAGAAAGCGAGAAAGGATGAATTGAAGCATGAAATTATACCGCAAGCTCACCGCGCTGTGTCTGACCGCCGCTCTGGCCGCAGGTATGGCCATCACTGCATCCGCTGACGTCTCCCCGGTCCGGGTAGTGGTCAACGGAGAGACTGCCTCCAACTCTGCCTACATCAACTCCGACTGGCGGACCATGGTGCCGGTGGAGACGGCTGAGGCCATGGGCATCGAGTACACCGTGGAGGGAGACAGCGTTACCTTCACCGCTAACGGCATCGCCCAGACCTACACTGCGGGCTCTGCCGCCGGCGACACTGTGGCCACTCTGGTAGACGGGACCCTCTATGTCCCCTTCTACCACCTGGCCCAGACCTTCGGCTTCCAGGTGAGCTGGGACAGCGCGGCCAAGGCGGCCTCCGCCACCGGCAGTGTGGCTGAGGAGACCGAACCCCAGCCCGAGGCCAGCAGCGCCAAGGACCTGGACGAGATCACCGACCTGGCATATGACTGGAGCCAGGCGGCCCAGCTGCCCCTCACAGGCTGGTATACCAAGAGCTTTGACGGAAACCGCCGGGCCACAGTGTACATCGCCGAGGAGGCCTCCATCCGCAGTTATTTCACCATCATCGCCGTTCCGGACGGGGTCGACACCCAGAAGTTCCTGGAGGACGAGGGCTGGATTGATCTGATGGATCAGAAGGGCGAGGGCCTGTATGTGCTGGAGCCCGGCGCCAATGGCTGGGGCACTGCCGAGGAGGAGGCCGATTACCTGGACAGCGCAATCAGCTTCCTGAAGAGCGGTAACAATGCCAGTAAGCAGAATGTGTTCTCTACCTTCGGTGAGTTCTATGTGGCCGGCTATGGCAAGGGTGCTGCCGCTCTTGAGCTGTGGGCTGCGAAGAATCCCATCTTTGTTATTGGCCAGGTTTATATGGATGGCACTTCGGCGGGCTCCAGCGTACTTACCAGCGCCGCCAGCACGCTCTATGACGGCAAGAGTGCCAACGGTGATATTACTGAAGTGTTGACAGAGACCCTTCAGAAGGTAGGAATCGGCGGACAGATTGCTCCCAAGGATGTACCGGTTCCCACTTGGCTTGTCGGTTATACTGGAAGCGAGGACTACTGGAAGACCGCTAATGACTGTGTATCCGGCGGTGAGACCGTGAACGGCAGCACTGTCTATTACCAGTCCAAGGATTCCAACGCTTATCAAACCCACTATGCAAATTCTCAGCTGCCTGCCAGCGCTCAATACGGCATCTCCCAGGTGCGTGTCAGCCAAGGCAGCCCGAAGGCCTCTGACCTGTATGCCTTTATGTCCGTATATACCCGTTACGACACCACCTTTGCTTACTCCAATGCGCTGGCGTACCGCTTGGATTACACCTCCGCCCGGGTTGCCGCCCAGCAGCAGGCCAAGGGCGGCGGCGTAAAGGAGACTCTGAGTGACGGTACCCAGATTCTCGCCCAGTCCGATGCGAAGCTGCCCGGCCACGGTACGGTCCAGGTGGGCGTGATTGCCTTCAGCGACAACAGCGGCGACGGAAAATGGGATCCCCGTGAATATATGCTCTACGTTCCTGAGAGTGTGCAGGGCAAAAAGGCTCCCGTTTTGATTATCTTCCCCGGAAATACCCAGACGGACTCCATCTTCATGGATTCTACTCTGTGGTGGGAAGTGGCCGATCAGAAGGGTATTGTGCTGGCTTTCGTCTGCGAGACTTATAATGCCAGCCCCTGTAGTGTCTCACATGCAGATTCGGATAAATTCTACGCCTCTTTGATGACCATTTTGAAGGAGCAGGTGGATGGTTCCTATGCCACGCTGGACTTCTCCCGTGTGTATGGCTCCGGCCAGTCCGCCGGTTCCATTGCCTCCCAGGGCTTTGCGATGACCAACCCTGAGTTCTTCGCCGCTGTGGGCTCCACCTCCGCCATTCCCATCCCCCAGAGCGACCCGGATTTTGAAAGCTACGACGCCATGATGCGTTTGGCCGCTCCTGAGTCCAATCAGCCCATTCCCACCATGCTTCTCAGCGGTCAGATGGATGTAAGCGACTTGGCTGCCTGCTTTGACTCCAAGAACCTCCAGGCCTGGGGCAAATATATGCTGGCCGCCAACGGAATTGATTCCGCAGTTGCCCCGGACAAGGCAAACAAGGTCACCAGTGTGGACAGCCGTCACAACGAACTCTACACTTGGAGCAAGAAAGTGGACGGGACCGATATTCCTTTGGTGCACCATGCCGGTGCATCAACCTGACCGGGGAATGTCTTGAGCAGGAGCGAGCGTCCGGGTGTGAGATTGAGCCGGACTTTGC
>JAAWIE010000181.1 GCA_022796195.1 Lawsonibacter sp.
AAGAAATATTTTATATAAAGCCTTTTCTATTTATCGAATTTATCTTACTTACAAATCAATGGTTGTAGATAGTTAAAACAATAATGGCTAAAGTGTGCCTGTCCCAACTTAGCCATCAACATAAAATCAAGAGTTGTAGAGTTTAAGACTGTAAAGTTTCCCTTTAAATTTGTATGAGCAAAAACTCTTTACAAAAAGTCGAAAATAGTATAAACTTGTTATATCTCAATCACAAAACTAATTAAAAGATTGAAATGTAACAAAATACTAAAGGTGATAATAAATGTATTTAAAAAGACTAGAATTGCAAGGATTTAAATCATTTGCAGACAAAACAGTATTAGAATTTAGACCAGGAATAACAGGAGTTATCCGGACCAAATGGTTCTGGAAAAAGTAATATATCAGATAGTATTCGATGGGTACTTCGGAGAGCAAAGCATGAAATCATTAAGAGGAGCAAAATCTTTAGATATCATATTTGCAGGAACCCAAAATAGAAAGTCTCTAGGATTTGCAGAGGCTTCTTTAATATTTGATAACACAGATGGAGCATTACCAATTGAATATACAGAAGTAACCGTAACTAGAAAAATATATCGAAGCGGAGAGACAGGGTATTTTATTAATAAAGTGCCATGTAGATTGAAAGATATACTAGAATTATTCATGGATACAGGAATTGGAAAAGATGGATATTCTATCATCGGACAAGGTAAAATCGATGAGATTTTAAGTAATAAATCAGAAGATAGAAGGCATATTTTTGAAGAAGCAGCAGGAATTGTAAAATTTAGAAGTAGAAAAGAAGAAAGTGAAAAAAAATTAGAACGTACCAAATTAAACTTACTTAGAATTAATGATATTTTGTCAGAAATTGAGAGCAATATAGAGCCACTAAAAGCTCAATCAGAAAAGGCTAGGAAATATTTAAACTTAAAAGAAGAATTAAAAAGTATAGAAATAGGTCTATTTCTATACAATATTGAAAAATATAAAGAAAGTTTAGAAGAAATTGTAAAAGATGAAGAAATTTATACAGCCCAATGCACAGAAGAAGAAGAAAAACTAGAACGAATTAAACAATTAAAAGAAGAATTGAAAACACAAGTTGAACAAATAACGAACCAAATAGAAGAAATGTCAAATTTAGGATTTGCAAGTCAAAAAGAAATTGAGATGTTAAATTCAGACATTAATGTAGCAAATACAAGAATTCATAATAACCAAGAAAATCAAGAAAGATTCAAAAAAGAAATAGAAGAAACCATGCTAAAAAAACAAGAACTAGAAGAAGAAATGAAACAGAGAGAAGAAAAGAAAATAAATTTAAAACAGAATAAAGAGAAATTTGAAAAAGAGTTGGCTGAAAAAGAGGAAGAATTAGCTAAAATAACAGAAAAGCTATCGACTAAAGAATTAGAAATCGAAAAACACAAAGCACAAGTAGAAAAAAATGTAGATAAAAAGTATGAGTTGCAGTCAGAGAGTCATACACAAGATATTAACTACGAGAACTATGAAAAAAGACAAAACCAAATCAAAGGAGAAATTACAAATTATATTTCAGAATTAGATAGTACAAGACTTCAAAAAGATGAAATTGCCAAAGAATTTTATGAGATTGATAGCAAGAGAAATAAAGTAGTAAAATCAATTGAAGAAATTAATCATATAAAAGAAGAAGCAGATAAAAAGATGGATAACTATCAAAGTAGCATAAATGCTTATCAAAGTGAAATGCAAATGAAAGAAACAAAATTAAAATTCTTAATTGAAACAGAAAAAGAAAAAGAAGGGTACATAAAGAGTGTAAAATCTCTTTTAAAAGATTGCGAAAGTATAAAAGAACTAGGAAAAGGAATGCATGGAGTACTTGCCAATGTTATTGAAGTACCAGAAGAATATCAAACGGCCATTGAAATGTGTTTAGGAGCCAGTTTGCAAAACATTGTAACAGAAACAGAAGAAGATGCCAAAAAATTAGTAGAACATTTAAGAAAAAATAATTTAGGAAGAGCTTCTTTTTTACCAATTGCTTCTGTTAAAGGGAAAAAATTAGATAAAATAAAAGGAAAAGAAAAAGGTTTTATAGGAATTGCATCTGATTTAATCCAATTTAATAAAAAATATGAGCAAATTATCATCAGCTTACTAGGAAGAACAGTAATTGTTGATAATATGGAAACAGCTATTAAAATAGCAAAACAAAATGGGTATTCATTTCGAATCATAACGATTGAAGGAGATGTCATAAATAGTTCTGGAAGTATCACAGGAGGTTCTGTTGCAAAGAAGACTGTTAATATTTTAGGACGAGGAAAAGAAATAGAAAAATTAGAAAAAGATATTCAAGACTTAAAAGCAAAAATCAATAAACTAGAGAAAGAAAAACAAGAATATGAAGCATCCATTCAAGATACATTAAAAAATGCTACCAGTTTAGAGAAAGAGTTGCAAGAAATAGATATTACTTATGCAACAGAAAAGCAAAAAGTGGTAGCGATTGATGAGAACATTGCTAAAATTGAAAATCGTTTAAACAAATTAAAAGAAGAACAAGAAAATTTAGAAAAGCAAAAACAAGAAGCAATGACTACAAAAGAAAATATAGACAAGCAAATGCAAGAATTAACAGAGGAAACAGAAAAACTAACTAAAATTATTAACGAGTTTGCAGATTTAAATAAAGATAATCAAAAATATGTAGATGACTTGAATTACGATATTACTAACTTAAAGATTTCAGTTTCTTCCTTTGATGAGAGTGAAGCCTCTATAGAAGAAATACAAGAAAGAATTAAATCAGAAATTGAAAATTCTGAAAAAAGTATAGAAAACAAGAAAAATCAAATAGAACAAATTACACATGATAACTTTGAATTAGAAGCCTCTGTGGAAGAAATTAAGGAGAAAATAGAAAAAATCAAACAAGAAGTACAAAATAGTGGAACTAAAATTGAAGAACTAAAACAAGAAAGAATAGACAAAAATGAAAAATTGTCAAAACAAGAAGAGGAAATTACCAATAAATTTAAAACAATTGAAGACTTAAAAGCTCAAATTGTAAAAATTGATGTAAAGAAAACCAAACTAGAAGAAGATATCAATCACATCATTAATAAAATGTGGGAGGAATATGAATTAACGCCAAACACAGTAGAAGAATTTAGAAAACCAGAAAATGTAGCAACTACGCAAAAAAGAGTAAATCATTTAAGAGGAGAAATTAGAGATTTAGGAAGTGTTAATGTAGATTCTATTGAGGAATATAAGACTATGAAAGAAAGATATGACTTTATGAGCGAACAAAGAGTAGATTTAGAAGATACGATGAACAAATTAAGAAAAATCATAGCAGAAATGACTGCAACCATGAAAGAACAATTCAAAGAGCAATTTACAATTATCAATAAAAACTTTGAAGAAGTGTTTCAAGAATTATTTGGTGGAGGAAAAGCTTCTTTAAAATTAGAAGATGAAGAAAATATTTTAGAATGTGGTATTGATATTAATGTACAACCACCAGGAAAGAAACTACAAAATATGATGTTACTATCAGGAGGAGAGAAAGCATTTACGGCAATTGCATTATTATTTGCTATCTTGAAAATTAATCCAGCACCATTCTGTGTACTAGATGAAATTGAGGCAGCACTAGATGATGTTAATGTGTATCGATTTGCAGAATATTTAAAGAAATTTTCACAAGATACACAATTTTTAGTGATTACGCATAGAAAAGGTACAATGGAAGCAGCGGATACAGTCTATGGTGTAACGATGGAAGAGAATGGTATTTCAAAACTATTATCTATGAAATTAGGATAGATAAGTTATATTTATAAAAATAGATTTGTATTAAAAGTAAAAGGAAAAAGGGCGATTTGCAACGTAAATGTTGCAAATCGCCCTTTAGGATTGACATTATGAAATTTTTTTGATTTGCTGTTTTAAAAAGTAACCATACATTGAATAAGCAGCTTCAACCATATACTTCTCTTTAAAATGAATAGAGTTAGCAACATCATGTTCTGCTTGTATCGATAATGCCCAGTCATGATGGCTAATTGAATTCACCAATTGAGAAGTTATGGAAGCAAAATCAACATCTACCCCAATATCTTTCCGAGGTATAGAGTGAATAGTTTTGCCTTCGAATATTAAATCTAAATTTTTCATAGTTATCCTCCTTTTTTTATTTACTAGACTAAATAAACTTGCCTAGTAGCGGTTGAGATAGGAGTCGAACCTACAACCTTGGCTCTTCAGACCAATGCTCTGCCCTTTGAGCTACTCAACCTAACAATAAAGTATATTTTTATATTAACATAAAATGAAAGAAAAGTCAAAGGAAAAGAGAATATTAATTCCAGACCTTAAATTTAAAACTAAAGTTCTTTTTTGTTTTCACTAGAATTAGAAATTATAGTTTTAATTAATCTTGACAAATTTATATTTTTAAGTTAATATATAGAAAAAAAGGGGGAAAGAAAGTGAAAAAAAATATTAGTATAATAATTCTCATGTTTTCAATTCTTATGATACCATTTAATGTATATGCAGGATTAGATACTTCTCTATATAAAAGTGAAAATTTAGAAGAAGTTTTTACAGCAGAAAAGATTGTTGCTGATGTAGCAAATTTAGCAAAATATAATACAGCAAATGATAAAAGAGTAGATATTTATGTATTTAGATTGGATGGATGTGTTAATTGTTATAATTTTTATGAATATGTTGCTAACAAATTATTAGCTAGTCATGGTGATAAAATTAGAATTACAAGTTATGAATTAAAAAATGAGCCAGTAAATAATAATCTATTAGAAGCAGCTAAAAAGCTACTAAATGAAACATCTAATATAACACCAATTGTTTTTGTGGGAGATAAAACATTTTCAGGTGCATTTTCATCAGCAGACAAGCAAAAACAATTAGAAGATATCATAAATAATTTGTATAATAGTAATGATAGATATGACATTTTGGAAGAATTAAGAGGAGAAAGAATATTTACAGATACGACCAATAAGATTACATTGACAAGCGCTAGAAGTCTAAATGAAAATTATGTCTTAAAAGCAGATCTTATAGATTGCACAAATGTAAACCTAGAACTAGGATATGAATATATTACTGCTTATGATATTTCTATGTATCATAATAGTACAAAAATTTTGTTAAACAATGGAGTTTATAAAATAAAGATTCCTATAAATGTACAATATGATAAATATAAAGTAGGCTATGTAGAAAATGGACAAATAAAAGAAAGTTTCGAAGCAACTAATAGTAATGGATATGTTGAATTTACAACGACACATTTATCAGAATATGTAGTATATGGAATGAATTATACAAACCCAAACCCAAATCCAAAACCAGATACCAAGCCAAGTACAAATCCAGATATATTATCTAATATAGATGGAAATAACCAAGAAAATGTAGATAAAACTTCAACTATAGGAAAGACAGTAAGCAATCCTAAAAATATAGTTAATATAAAAAATCCTAAAACACTTGATACAGTAGAAATTTATACAATATTATTGGTAGTAGGAGGAATTACTTTTATTGTAGGGATTATCTCATTTAGAAAAAAATAAGATTATGTTTAAGTTCTATGTTTCAAAACATAGAACTTTTTAGGAGTATTAAATGAAAAAAAAGCAAGATTTAAGAAAGCGAAAAAAGATTTCAATATTTATTATATGTGTATCTATGCTAATAATTTTGTATAGCTTAATTAATATTTTTATTTGGCTTTGGGATAATTACAAAATTAGGCAAGAAATAAATCAAATAGGAAATGATAACATTATTACGAAACCAAGTGATATAGAAATGTTAGATAGTGAAAAAAGAATAGAGGAAGGGCAATTATTATATTCAGATCCTTACTGGAAAATTATAAATAGTAACTATTTACAAGTAGATTTTACCAATTTAAAAGAAAACAATTCAGAAGTAGTTGCTTGGATTAATGTAGCTGGTACAGAAGTTAATTATCCAGTTGTCCAACATTCTGACAATGAATATTATCTTAATCATTCTTTAAATCGCTCACAAAATGGGGCGGGATGGGTTTTCCTAGATTATCGTAATCAAATGGAAAAGTTAGACCAAAATACTATTATTTATGCACATGCTCGAAAGAATGGTATTATGTTTGGAAGTCTTAAGAATGTTTTATCTAGTGCTTGGTATGAAAACGAAAATAATTATGTGATAAAAATGTCAAATGAATTTGAAGATCAATTATGGCAAATATTTAGCGTTTATAGAATACCCACTACTACAGATTATCTTCAAAATAATTTTTTAAGTGATGAATCAACACTAGAATTTTTAAATAAGATAAAAGAACGTAGTATATTTGATTTTCATACGACTATAACAGTAAATAACAAGGTATTAACATTGTCTACTTGTCATAATAGTAATGAAAGAATAGTGGTACATGCTAAATTAATTAGAAGTAAGAAGAGAATATAGCCTATAAAAGGAAATATTCTCTTTTTACTGTTAAGTAAAAATGAAACGTATCATACCAATTAAAATAAGTAAAGTACCAGAAATAACAGACCAAATATTATTAGGTAAATTATTT
>JAAWIE010000103.1 GCA_022796195.1 Lawsonibacter sp.
AAGGAGATCACCGCCACCGGCAGGGTGTTCCAGTGGTTGGGGTAGCCCAGGTAGACCGTCTCATACTCCCCGAAGCGGTCCGGGAATCCCTTCAGTTCCAGCCGGACGTTGTGGTACAGGTCCTGCCGGGCCTGGTCGATGCAGGTGCAGTAATTGGGAGAATATTCCTGCACCGGCTCAATGCGGAAGAGGTCCGCCTGGGTCAGCATCCGCACCAGACCCGCCGCGATCTCCGTGCTGCCCACGGCCAGGTTCTGAATGCGGCCGTCCACATAGTTCTCTCCCCGCCGGGAGTAGTAGACGATCAGTTTTGGGGTCAATTTCGATTCACCTCCCCGATCACAGCTACATTTTACAAAAAATTCACTTGCATGGGAAGGAGAAAATAGCTATAATGGGTCACACCAAAGGGTTGGAGCGCAGAAGGAGGCTTTTATGTACAATCGACATCTGGACACCTTTCTTCAAACGGCGGACGCCGGAAGCTTTCTCAAGGCGTCGGAGCGGATGTACATCTCTGCCAACGCCGTCACCAAGCAGATCAATCTGCTGGAGGAACACCTGGGGGTGAAGCTGTTCGTCCGCAGCTCCCAGGGGCTGGCGCTGACCGAGGCGGGCAAACTGATCTACGGCGAGGCGAAAAAGCTCATTCGCCACTCCAACCTCATCGTCCGCAAGGCCCGGGAGTTGGAGAAGCCCAAGGAGTACACCATCCGCATCGGCGTGTCCCTGATGAACCCGGCCAGTAATCTGCTGGAGCGGTGGGCGAACGCGTCGGAGCGGTTTCCCAACCTGCGGCCGGAGGTGGTCCCCTTTGAGGACAGCGTCCCCGTCTTTAACGACATACTGGACCACCTGGGGGAGAAAATCGACATCATTTCCTGCCCCTATCAGAGCACCTACTGGGGGGACCGGTACAACTCCTTCCACCTGTGGGACCTGCCCCTGTGCATCACCTGCGCCAAGACCCACCCGCTGGCCAAGCGGGAACGGCTCACCCTGGACGATCTCCATGGGGAGACGCTGATCTGCGCCAACCCCGGGAACAAGCCGCCTCTGGACCCCCTGCGGGCGGAAATTGAGAGAGACCACCCTGAGATTACATTAAAAGGGGTGGATTACATCGACACCAGTACCTTTAATCAGCTGGCCTCCTCCACGGAGTTGCTGCTGTCCGCCCAGTGCTGGAGCGGCGTCCACCCGCTGCTGGCTACCATCCCCCTGGAATGCGGCTATACCCTGCCCTACGGCCTGATCTACGCCAAAGACCCGCCCCAGGAGGTCCTGCAATTCATCATGGCGGTGGGACAGGTGGGGGCAGACTAGAAGAAACCACGCCTCGGCGGTAAACCGGGGCGTGGTTTAGTGTATCGTTTGAAGTAGACTTTAAGTCAAGTGTTTTTTGCTCAATTCCAAAAAAATCGCAGCGCATTATACATATACTCGTTGGCCGCGTTCCCGTCGTGCGAGTAGCCCTCCCGCTCCCGGAAGGAGAGATTGCCCTCCACCTCGCTGTCGGCGAAGGTGAAAACATCCGTCTCTCCCATCGCCGTCACCCCGCTCTTGAAGCCGGAGTAGGCAAAGTCATTGGTCCCCGAGGCCGTGAAAATAAAGAAGTCCTCCGGGCTCTGGCTGGAGCGGTTCACGATATCCGCCATATAGGCCCCGTTTCCAATGGGGCCGCCGCTGGAGGGAGCAAAGTAGCGGAAGTAGTCCAGGCAGTATTCAAAGGTGTGCCAGGTGTTCATGGAACCCATGGAAAACCCGCCGAAGCCCCGATGATCCCGGGAGGCCGTCAGACCTGCCAAATCGGTACTCTCCGCATAGGTGCTGTACCTGAACTCCACAGCGGGGATCAGGTCATTGACCAGCTCATTGTGGAAGTTGCCAGTGAGCCGCAGGGACAGGGAGTAATTGCCGCTGTCCGATTCGCTGGTGTTGTTGTAGGTGGGCAGAACAATAATCAGCGGCTGAATTTTTCCATCCTCAATGGCGTGGTCCATGATGTGCTTGAACTCGTGGGGATCGTCAGACGTACCCATCATGGAAGCCTCATTGCTCCGGCCGCCGTGGCTGAGGTACATGACGTTATACTTCCGGTCCGGAGTATATCCATAGGGCAGGTAGACCCAGGCTGTTTTGGTCAGCTGCCGGGTGTGGTCCTCGTAGGAGAGAGATTCCCAGGTCTGATAGTCCAACCGCTCCAGCGTTCCTGGATGCTCTGCCGGAGTGGTGTAGCCCTCGGGGATGTACTCCAGCTCCGCCGGGATGGTCCCGCTCAAGACGGTGCGTTTTGTTTTGCTGAACAGCCAGTCCATAATGTCCTCGTCCGCGGCGAACAGATTGCCCCCGCCATGCTCATTGTTCAGGCCCTTTTCCGTGAAATAGGACCGCTCCTTGATGTCCAGAACCAGCAGCCCGCTGATTTCCTCATCGGTCAGCCCCTGTTCCTGGTAGAGCTGGTGGAGCGTATCGCAAGCCTTTTGCGAGGGTCCGGAGCCGTAATACTCGTCCTCCCGGCCAACCACCAGATAGACCGGCGTCCGGCTCTCCGCCAGTACCTTCAGGTCCCCGTCCCACTGGGAGCTGCAATGCAGATATGCTGTGAACAGCTCCGGACGCTTGCCCATCACGATGGACATGGTCTCTCCGCCGCCGGAGTAGCCGTTGGCGTAGACACGGGACGGGTCGATGTTATAATGTTTCAAAAAATACTCCGCCAGGGCGATGGTCTGATTGGCAGAGGTCTCCCGCCAGTCGCTGAGCTGGGGCGCAACGACGATCATATCCTCGTGGTACTTTTGGGCCTCAAAGCCAAACTCCTCTGACTGGAGATTGGCCGCAACACCCTGGAAATACAGCCCCTCATAGCCCGGCAGGGTGAAAAACAGGGCGTAGGGCTCGCTGCCGTCGTAGCTTTCCGGGATATAGACGTTGTAGTGGATATCGCCGGCTTCTCCGGCGTGGAGTACATTGTCAATGGTGAATCCCCAGTAGGTTTCTGTACTGAAGGTGACAAAAGAATCGTCTGCACTCTGTATGGAGTGATTTATGCCGCTTGCCAGCGCCTCCGGACTCGCGGCGGCAATCGTCTGAGCAGCGCTGCCGCAGGCGCTCAACATCAGGATGGAGAGAACGGGCAGCATACAAATATGGATCAATTTCTTCATAGCAATCTCCGTTATTTCTGCTCATCCACCGGGGGCACCATGGCCGCATAGCGGTTCAGCAGCTCCGGTGTGCTGGTGTAGTAGCGGACGCCCTTGTCCAATGCGGCAATGTCGGACATCTCAGCCTTGGTCAGCTCGAAATCGAAAAGAGCAAAATTATCCTTGATGTGCGCCGGGTTCTTGGAACCCGGGATCACAATGTTTCCCGTCTGAATGTGCCAGCGCAGGATGATCTGGGCGCTGCTCTTGTTGTACTTCCGGGCCAGCTCTGTGAACAGCGGTTCCTCCAGCAGGGCCTTGTCCCCATGGCCCAGGGGATACCAGGCCTGAGTCACGATCCCTTCCGAGGACAGGAATTGTTTCAGCTCCTTCTCCTGGTAGTAGGGGTGGACCTCCGTCTGGAGAATGGCAGGCTTTATCCCGCAGATGGACAAAATTTCCTTGATTTGCTCCATATTGAAGTTGGACAGCCCAATGGCGCGGACCTTCCCCTCCTTGTACGCTTTCTCCATCCGTCTGTATCCAGCCGCAAAATTTCCGGCGGGCTGATGGATCAGCAGCAGGTCGATGTAGTCCGTATCCAGCCGGGCGAGGGTCTTTTCCACCGCGTCAGCCTGCTCGTAAAACGAGGGCCACAGCTTGGTCTCCAGAAAGATTTCCTCCCGTTTCAGGCCGGACTTCTTCATGGCCCGCCCCACAGCCCGCTCGTTGACATAGGCGTTGGCGGTATCAATGAGCCGGCAGCCGCAGGACAGCGCGCTGACGCAGGAGGCTTCGGCCTCGTCCGGCGTCAGCAGGAAGGTTCCGATCCCCGCCATGGGCATTTCTGCGCCGTTGTTCAGTTTGATGGTCAGTTGCGTGTTCATGTTTCGTTCCTCCAAATCTAAAATATATTGGCTTTATTCTATCGAAAATCTTCCGGATGTGGAAGGACAAAATAGCGTTACCCGGTCACACCGAGAGGTTGGAGCATAAGCAATGCCCCGGTCCAATGACCAGGGCACAAATATTACTCCCGAATGAAATTGGTGAAGGAGACCGCTTCCTGCTTGGGCGGGGCGATCCCGGCTTTTTCCCCGGCCTCCCTGCACTTGAGGAACCAGGCCATGTTTTTGCCCAGGATACGCATAACCTGCATCCCCTCCAGATCCTGTTTTACCTGGTCTGGAGTGGCCCCGTGGACCATGTTCCAGTACCGGGAGGTAATAATGGGCATCTGCATCAGGCCAAAATACTTGTTCAGCTGGTCCCAGGTGGCGGTGGTGCCCGCCCGGCGGGCGGAGCAAATAGCCGCGGCGGGCTTCAGGAGGAAGCGGTTTCCGCCGCCGCACACGTCAGCGTAAAAGGCCCGGTCCAGGAAGGAGGTGATGGCTCCGCCTGCCGCCGCCCAGTGGACGGGGGTGCCAAACACAAAGCCGTCGAAGTCCCCGGCAATGTTCAAAAAATCGTTTACCTTGTCGTCAAAGGCGCACAGCTTCTTCTGCACACAGGTCTTGCAGGCGATGCAGCCGGGCAGGGGCTTGGTCCCAATCCAGAACATTTGGGTCTCGATGCCCTCAGCGGCCAGGGAATCGGCCACCGCAGTCAGGGCGGTGTAGGTGCAGCCCTCCTTATGAGGGCTTCCGTTGACCAACAATACTTTCATATTTGACACACCTTTCCAATCCTTGAGTTTTTGTTTCCACCCCCTTCGGATTTAGAAACAAAAACTGCCTATTTTCTCACAATTTGGGAGCCGCCGAACACCTGGGACATCTCCATGCCGTCCAGGGCCCGGTCCAGCTCCTCCACCTCGGCGCCAGACAACTCGACCTCAGCCGCCCCGGCGTTCTCCCGCAGGCGTTCCACTTTCCTGCTGCCGGGAATGGGTACGATCCACGGCTTTTTGCACAGCATCCAGACCAGGGAAATCTGGGCCGGGGTGGCGTTTTTACTCTGGGCGGTGTCCTGAATCAGCTCCAGGAGCGCCCGGTTTTTCTCAAAGGCCTCCGGAGTGAACTGGGGCATCACGCTCCGGTAGTCCGTCCCCGGCTCAAAGCGGGAGGTTTGGTCGTACTTCCCGCTGAGCAGACCGTTCGCCATGGGGGAGAAGGCCACAAAGCCCACGTTCAGCTCCTCCAAGACGGGAAACAGGGCCTCGTGCCAGCGGGCCATCATGGAGTAGCGGTTTTGCACCGCCGTCACCGGGCAGACGGCGTGGGCCCGGCGGAGGGTGTCCCCGTCCGTCTCGGACAGGCCCCAGCGGGTGATTTTCCCCTCTTGAATCAAGCCGGCCATCACCCCGGCTACCTCCTCCACCGGGACGTTGGGGTCCCCTCGGTGCTGATAGTACAGTTCGATGTGGTCGGTGTTCAGCCGCCGCAGGGACTGTTCCACGCTCCGGCGGATAACCCGGGGGCGGGAGTCGGGGATCAGGGGGTGGTTGACCTGGCTGGAGGTCATGTCGAAGTGGATTCCGAACTTGGTGGCGATGACCACCTGATCCCGACGGGATTTTAAGGCCGCCCCCACCAGCTCTTCGTTCTGGCTGGGGTCCTGGGGGGTGCCGTAGACCTCGGCGGTGTCAAAGAAGGTGTAGCCCATGTCCGCCGCCTGCTGAATGGCGCGGACGGCCTCGCTCCGCTCCGTGGACGCACCGTAGGCGTGGGAGAAGCCCATGCAGCCCAGCCCGATGGCGGAGACCTCCAGGTCTTTACCTAATATGCGTGTTTTCATTATGTTCCCCCTGATTCGTATCAGATTTCAGTCCTATTTTATCGAAGAACTGCCGGGTATGGAAGAACAAAATAGCGTTACCTGGTCATACCATAAGGTTGGAATAAAAAAGGCCACGCCGCTGGCGTGGTTTTTGGACTGCTTCGGGGGAGCGTATCTGTAGAGGTATACAGATAGCTGCTTTAACAGTCTTTATCTAATTCTTTTTCAATGGCCACAACAAGCGTACTCATTTTTACTTCTAATGCAAGACTTATTCTATAAAGAGTTTCTAATGTTGGCTTTCGTTCTCCACGTTCTATTGCGCTTAAATGCGTCCTTCCTATATCTGCTAATCCGCTTAATACTTCTTGTGTCAATCCTCTTTTTGTTCTGTACCTTGCTATTACTCCTCCAACAATTACAGGGTCTAGCTGCATTTCGCTCATTTCATCACCTCTAGCAAACATAGTAAGCTAGAGTGGGCTTATCTATGAACACATATGTTGACATTTGAATACTTATGTGTTACTCTTTCCCTGGCGATAATCGCACAACAAAATTAGACGGAGGTTGACACAATGAAAAAACTACTAGCATTTATCCTTGCGGCGGCTCTGGCCCTCTCTCTGGTGGCCTGTGGCGGTGGTGGAGATGGGGGAAGAAAAGAGGTAGAATTGACTGCGGACAATATTGAAGATTATCTATCATTAAGCCTTGAGACTTCAAA
>JAAWIE010000104.1 GCA_022796195.1 Lawsonibacter sp.
CTATCTTCCAGCGGAGTGTGAATGTACTTGGATAACAGCGTAAAACGAGGCGACATCTTCTACGCCGATTTAAGCCCCGTAGTGGGCAGCGAACAGGGCGGAGTGCGGCCTGTTTTGATCGTACAAAATGACACTGGCAACCGGCACAGCCCCACCGTCATCGCCGCGGCCATCACCTCACAAACAGGAAAGGCCCGCCTGCCCACCCACATCTCGGTAGCCCCGCTGAGCTGCGGTCTGCCTAAGGAATCCGTGATTTTACTGGAACAGGTGCGCACCCTGGACAAACGCCGCCTGCGGGAGAAGATGGGCCGGTTGGATGACAATGTGATGAAACAGGTGGATGCTGCCATTGCCGTCAGCTTTGGACTCCATCCAGAGACAATGGTGTAACCCAACCGGGGCGGCCCCAGGCCGCCCCCGCAGAAAAGGAGAACATATCATGAAAAAGATGGACAAGCGATGGACCGTCCGCCTGGGCGCTCTGGCCCTCTCCGCCGCTCTGCTGGGCACGGGGGCTGCGCTGGCCACCGGCGGGGACCAGACCGACCCGCTGGTTACCCTGAGCTACTTGAACCAAACCGCCATCCCCCAAATTGTAAAACAGGTGGAGGAGAAAACCGCACTGAAGCAAAAAGAGCTTCAAGAGGCTTTCACCGCTCAGATCAACCAGTATCAGCAGCATCCCTCCCAGGGCGGCACGGCGTCCGGCGCCTCTTACACCCTGGTCTCTCTGTCCAGCGGCCAGACCATGTCCCTGGGCGTGGGCTGCGAGGTTCTCCTCCGCGTGGGTTCTGCCTCCGTTCAGGCGGACAGTTCCCCCGCCTTGATCGACTTGTCCTCCGGCGCAACGGTCAATGCCGGCGCGGCGCTGACCAAAAACCATCTGTACATGGCCACCATTGAGGGCCGTACCCTCACCGCTTCCGCACCGGATGTCAAGCTGCTGGTCCGGGGAAGCTACGCAACCGCTTGACGCTCCCATTCCAACAGAGCCCGTCTGGAATATCCCAGGCGGGCCCTGATTTTTATTGCAATTCCACCGCTCAGCGAGTATAATGGGGAAATCCAAGGAGAAAAGGAGTTTTTACCATGAAAGACAGGAAACTTCCCCAGGGATACAAACCCCTTCTGACCATTTATGAGACACAAAAGGCCATCGACTTGGGCAACCGGCTCTTTGCCGACAAGCTGTCCGGAGCCCTGCGCCTGCACCGAGTATCCGCTCCGCTGTTCGTGTCGGTGGCCTCCGGCCTGAACGACGACCTGAACGGCGTGGAGCGGGCAGTGGACTTTGATATCAACGGTGTGGAGGACCGGGCCGCCGTCATCCACTCCCTGGCCAAGTGGAAGCGATTCGCCCTGAAACGCTACCAGTTCCAGCCCGGCGAAGGACTGTACACCAACATGAACGCTATCCGCCGGGACGAGGACCTGGATTCCCTCCACTCCGCCTATGTGGACCAGTGGGACTGGGAAAAGATTATCACCCGGGAGGAACGGCACATCGACTATCTGAAACAGACGGTACGCTCCATTGTGGGCGCACTGGCCGAGACGCAGTCCTTCCTGTGGACGGTGTTCCCCCAGCTGTGCGTTCTGCCTGCGGTGTCCACCGAGATTGCTTTCATCACCGCCCAGGAACTGGAAGACCTGTTTCCGGACAAGACATCTAAGGAACGGGAGGACGCCTTTGTGAAGGACCATCCCACCACCTTCCTCATTGGCATCGGCGGCAAACTGCGCTCCGGCCACCCCCACGATGGCCGCGCCCCCGACTACGATGACTGGGATTTGAACGGCGACCTGCTGGTATGGGACAGCGTGGGGAGCCGCTCCTTTGAGGTGTCCTCCATGGGCATCCGGGTGGATGAGGAGAGCCTTGCCCGCCAGCTCAAGCTGGCCGGGTGTGAAAACCGCAGAGAACTGCCCTTCCACAAAATGCTCCTCAACGGCGAACTGCCCCTCACAATGGGCGGCGGCATCGGGCAGAGCCGGGTGTCTATGCTCCTGTTGGGCAAGGCGCACATTGGCGAGGTTCAGTCCTCTCTGTGGGATGAGGCCAATCTTGCCGCCGCCGAGGCGGCGGGGATTACCCTGCTGTAACAGGTTTTCCCCGCCGGCCGGCAAAGATTTTGTTTCCTTCCTGCAAGCAGGACGAAAGGAGGCCCCATGTCCATCCACATTCCCCAATTGAACATAGACGAGGCCCTGCGCTACATGGGCTGTCCGCCGGAACAGGCCGGTGAGGCATTGCGGAAACAGGCCGCTTCCTGCGCCCAGGAGATCTTGGCCGTTGTCCGGCCCCGGTGGAGCTGGCGGGCGGTGAACATTGCGCTGGAGGCGGACGGCGTGCGGCTGGAGAGCGGACTGCTCCTGCCTGGAGAGGACCTGAAACGCCACTTGACCGGCTGTGAGCGGGCGGCCGTCTTCTGCGCTACCCTGGGTGCAGAGGTGGACGCCCTCATCCGCCGGGCCGAGCGGTTGGACATGGCAAAGGCTCTGGCACTGGACTGCTGTGCCTCAGCGGCGGTGGAGGCGGTCTGCGACCAGATCGAAGTAGAGCTTCAAGGCCGGTTCCCCGGCTGTTCCTTCCCCTTTCGCTACAGCCCAGGCTACGGCGACCTTCCGCTGGATGTGCAAGGCCAGTTGCTGGACCTGCTGGACGCCCCCCGGCAGGCGGGTCTGTGCGCCACGGCCAGCCACTTGCTCACCCCCCGGAAATCGGTGACCGCCGTTTTGGGCGTGGCCCTGGGGGAGATCGAACCTATCAAACGAAGCTGTCTGGGCTGTCCCGCCCAAGGCGGCTGTCAATACCGAAAGGCGGGCGGACACTGTGGAATTTCGTGAATTGTTAAAATCCCCCGGCCCCGTAATTTTAGACGGCGGCATGGGCACCATGCTCCAGGCCAAGGGACTGGCTCTGGGCGAACATCCGGAGCTGGCCGCACTGGAACACCCTGGCTGGCTTCTGGAGATTCATCGCGCCTATGTGGAGGCGGGAACCCAAATTCTCTGCGCCAACACCTTCGGCGCCAACCGAGAGAAGCTCAAACGCATGGGAAAGACGGTGGAAGAGGTAATCCCCCCTTCCATCGCCATCGCCAAACAGGCGGCGGCAGGGCGGGCCCTGACTGCGCTGGACCTGGGACCCATCGGCCAGCTTCTGGAGCCCACCGGCACCCTGGATTTTGAGACGGCGGTAGACATCTTCGCCCAGCAGGTCCGCTGTGCGGTCTGCGCTGGGGCTGACCTGGTAATGATTGAGACCATGACCGACCTTCAGGAGTGCCGGGCCGCTCTGCTGGCGGTGAAGGAAAACAGCCGTCTGCCGGTTTTGGTTTCCATGACCTACGAGGAACGGGGCCGGACCTTTTTGGGCCACGCCCCTGCCTGCGCCGCCCTCACCCTGGAGGGAATGGGGGCAGACGCCATTGGCATCAACTGCTCCCTGGGCCCCCAGGAGATGCCCGCTCTGGTGGAGGAACTGGCCCGGTGGACCACCCTGCCCATCTCGGTAAAGCCCAACGCCGGCCTGCCCGACCCGGGCGGGGCGGGGTATGACATCACGGCGGACCAGTTTGCCGCCTCCATGGCGGAGTTGACCCAGCTGGGCGTTAAATGTTACGGCGGCTGCTGCGGCACCACTCCAGAGTACATTGCCAAGCTGTGCAAGGCACTGGAGGGCCGCACCATCCAGCAGAATCCCCGGCAGGTCCCCGCCGCGGTGTGCAGCCCGGTATGCGCCGTGCCCATCGACCGGGTGCGGGTCATCGGCGAACGCATCAACCCCACAGGCAAAAAGCGGATGAAACAGGCCCTTGTCCAGGATGATGTGGACTACATGCTGGGTCAGGCTCTGGAACAGACCCAGGCCGGAGCGGACATTCTGGACGTGAATGTGGGCCTGCCCGAGATTGACGAGGCCGGGATGATGGTCAAGGTGGTCAAGGCCCTCCAGGGGGTGACCGACGCCCCCCTCCAGCTGGACTCCACCCGTCCTGAGGTGCTGGAACGGGCCCTGCGGGTCTACTGCGGCAAAGCCATTGTCAACTCGGTCAACGGGGATGCGGAAACGCTGGACGCCATTCTTCCTCTGGTCAAAAAATACGGTGCGGCGGTGGTGGGCCTCACCCTGGACAAAAAAGGCATTCCCAAAACCACCCAGGCCCGGATGGACATTGCCCAGCGTATACTGGACCGGGCCCTGGCCGCCGGTATCCGCCGGGAAGACGTATACATCGACTGCCTCACCCTCACCGTATCGGCGGAACAGGAGGCGGCCTCTCAGACCTTGGAGGCGCTGGAGCGGGTAAAACGGGAACTGGGTCTCAAAACCGTCCTTGGAGTGTCCAACATCTCCTTCGGCCTGCCCGCCCGTCCCCTGGTCAATCAAAATTTCCTCACCATGGCCATGGTGAAGGGACTGGATCTGCCCATTATCAACCCCAATCTGGACGCCATGATGGCGGCGGTGCGCAGCTACCATCTGCTGATGAACATTGACCGGGAGGCCAGAGAGTTTATCGCCGCCTACTCGGGAGCGGATATTTCCACTTCCATCACCTGCGGACCTGGCGCGCCCCAGGCCGCCGCCCCAACAGGCGAACGAACATTGGCGCAAATTGTAGAAGCGGGGTTAAAGGGCGAGGCCCCTGCCGCCGCCCAAAAGCTCCTGGAGACGATGGACAGCATGGCGGTGGTGGACGATATCCTCATCCCCGCCCTGGATCAAGTGGGTGCGGACTTTGAGGCGGGCCGGGTCTTCCTGCCCCAGCTTATCCAGGCCGCCGGAGCGGCGCAGGCAGCGTTTGAGGTCATCCGAGACCGGCTTTCCGCCCAGCCAGGCAGGGAAACCACCCCAAAGGGGACCATTGTTCTGGCCACCGTCAAGGGGGATATCCACGACATCGGCAAGAATATTGTCAAGGTCCTGCTGGAAAACTACGGCTACCCCGTGGTCGACCTGGGCCGCGACGTGGAACCTGCCGCCGTGGTGGAGGCGACAAAAAAACACGCCGCCCCGCTGGTGGGCCTGTCCGCCCTGATGACCACCACCCTGGGCAGTATGGAAACCACCATCCGCCTCTTGCGCGAGGAACAGGTCCCCTGCAAGGTAGTGGTGGGCGGCGCGGTGCTTACCGCAGATTACGCACAAAAAATCGGCGCGGATTTCTACGCTAAGGACGCCAAGGAGAGCGTGGATATTGCCCGAACCGTAATTGGTTAAAAGAACAGGGATGCGCCAGCCGGCACGTCCCTGTTTTACTGGCAGAGAACCGCCAGCCACAGCATCCCCGCACTTTGGAGCGCCAGCAGAAGCGGGAACCCGAAACGAAAATACCAATGCCGGGTTTTATGCCGGAATACCTTCATTCCCAATACGCCGCCCAGCGCACCGCCCAGCACCGCCGCGAGAAACAGAGTCTTTTCTGAGATGCGCCACGCGCCTTTTCGGGCCCGCCGCTTGTCTCGGCCCATCAGGCAGAACGCCGTCAGGTTGGCCGCCAGCAGATACAGTCCCAGCAGCTGCCACAGTTCCTTTGTCATTCAAACCGCCGCCCTTCCAAACATTTTGAATGTCTACAACAGAATACTCCCTCCCGCCGCTTTTTTCAACAAATTTTAGGGCTGAATTTCTATCAAAAATTTACGAAAGAATCTTGAAAAAACTGCCATGCGCCGTTATAATGTTATGCACGGTATTACAGAACAGCGGACAATTTTTCTACTCTCTGACCGTATACGCAAGAAAGGAATGATGTTACCCAATGGCTCACAAATTTTTGTACCTCTTTTCTGAGGGCAACGCCAACATGCGCGACCTGCTGGGCGGCAAGGGCGCCAACCTGGCCGAAATGACCAACATCGGGATGCCTGTCCCCCAGGGCTTCACAATTTCAACCGAAGCCTGCACCCAGTACTACGAGGACGGCGAGAAAATTAACGACGAAATTCAGACTCAGATCATGGAGTATATCGATAAGCTGGAGGAAATCACCGGCAAGAAGTTCGGCGACCTGGAAAATCCTCTGCTCGTCTCCGTCCGTTCCGGCGCCCGGGCCTCCATGCCCGGCATGATGGACACCATTCTGAACCTTGGCCTCAATGAACAGGTGGTGGAGGTCATTGCCAAGCAGTCGGGCAACCCCCGCTGGGCCTGGGACTGCTACCGCCGCTTCATTCAGATGTACTCCGACGTGGTAATGGAGGTAGGCAAAAAATATTTTGAACAGCTCATCGACCAGATGAAGGAGAAGAAGGGCGTCACCCAAGATGTGGAGCTTGACGCCGGCGACCTTCAGGAGCTGGCCAACCAGTTTAAGGCCGAATACCGTGAGAAGATCGGCGCAGACTTCCCCTCCGACCCCAAAGAGCAGCTCATGGGGGCCATCAAGGCGGTATTCCGCTCCTGGAACAACCCCCGGGCCATTGTCTACCGCCGGATGAACGACATCCCCGGTTCCTGGGGCACCGCCGTCAACGTGCAGTCCATGGCCTTTGGCAACATGGGCGACGACTGCGGCACCGGCGTGGCCTTTACCCGCAACCCCGCCACCGGC
>JAAWIE010000105.1 GCA_022796195.1 Lawsonibacter sp.
CCTCAACACCTGGTACGGCGGCGAGATGAAGAAGGGCATGTTCTCCATGATGAACTACTACCTGCCCCTGAAGGGCATCGCCTCCATGCACTGCTCCGCAAACACCGACATGAACGGCGAAAATACCGCCATCTTCTTCGGCCTGTCCGGTACCGGCAAGACCACCCTGTCCACCGACCCCAAGCGTCTGCTCATCGGCGACGACGAGCACGGCTGGGACGACGAGGGCGTGTTCAACTTCGAGGGCGGCTGCTACGCCAAGGTCATCAATCTGGACAAGGACGCTGAGCCCGACATCTATAACGCCATCCGCCGCGACGCTCTGCTGGAGAATGTCACTGTAGACGCTGAGGGCAAGATTGACTTCAACGACAAGTCCGTCACCGAGAATACCCGTGTGTCCTACCCCATCAACCACATTGAGAAGATCGTGAAGCCCATCTCCCGCGGTCCTGCGGCCAAGAACGTGATCTTCCTCTCTGCCGACGCTTTCGGCGTACTGCCCCCCGTGTCCATCCTGACCCCGGAGCAGACCCAGTACTATTTCCTGTCCGGCTTCACCTCCAAGCTGGCCGGTACCGAGCGCGGCATCACTGAGCCCACTCCCACCTTCTCCGCCTGCTTCGGTCAGGCGTTCTTGGAGCTGCACCCCACCAAGTACGGCGAGGAGCTGGTGAAGCGGATGGAGCAGTCCGGAGCCAAAGCCTATCTGGTCAACACTGGCTGGAACGGCACCGGCAAGCGCATCTCCATCAAGGACACCCGCGGTATCATCGACTCCATCCTGGACGGCTCTATCCTCAAGGCTGAGACCAAGACGATCCCCTACTTCAACCTGGAGGTTCCCACCTCCCTGCCTGGCGTTGATCCCGCTATTCTGGACCCCCGGGACACCTACGCCGATGCCGCCGAGTGGGATACCAAGGCTAAGGACCTGGCCGGTCGCTTCGTGAAGAACTTTGTGAAGTACACGGGCAACGATGCAGGCAAGGCTCTGGTTGCCGCCGGCCCCAAGGCTGAGTAAGTTTTCCTGATAATTATTGTTCCGATTTGGGCCAGCGCCGTTATCCGGCGCTGGCCTTGTTTTGTCGTAGTATTTTAACCGAATGGGAGTGAAATGTGATGATTCTCGAGACAGAGAGACTGTATCTTCGGGAACTGGAAGGTTCCGACTATGACAGTCTATGCAAAATTTTGCAGGACCCGGAGGTGATGTACGCCTACGAGGGACCGTTCAGTGATGCAGAGGTACGGGAATGGCTGGAGCGTCAACAAGCCCGCTATCAGAAGTGGGGATTCGGGCTGTGGGCGGCGGTCCGGAAAACGGGAGATGAGCTGATTGGACAGTGCGGCCTGACTATGCAGCCCTGGAAGGGCCGTGAGGTGCTGGAAATTGGCTATCTCTTTCAACGGTCCTATTGGCATCAGGGCTACGCGATTGAAGCCGCAAGTGCCTGCAAAGAGTATGCTTTTCGGATGCTGCATGCCAGCGAGGTGTGTTCCATCATCCGAGATACCAACATTCCCTCGCAGAATGTGGCGCTGAGAAATGGTATGGCCGCTGCGGACTGCTGGGTCAAACATTACCGGGGAGTAGATATGCCTCACAACCGCTATGTTGTAGGGCGAGCGTAAGAATCGGTGGATTCTATTCATAGGTCAGCCCTGGCTTTCCCTGTTTTACCGACTCCACCAGCAGAAGCGAGGGCGGATGGTCCGGTCCATGGGACACCAATTTCAGCCGTTTGGGTTCCAGACGGGCACTCCGAAGCCCGCAGATGACGTCTGCCAGCCGTTCCGGGCGGTGGCACAGGGCGAACCGGCCTCCGTTTCGGGTCAGCCGTCCAGCGGCGGCACACAGCTCTTCCAGTGTGCAGAATTCCTCACACCGGGCGGGCCCCCCGCTCTTGCCGCTTCCCACAGGGAAATAAGGCGGGTTGGAGATCACCAAATCGAACCCTCCGGCAGGAAGGGAGGCCGTGCGCAAGTCGCCGCAGACCACCGTTCCTGCCAAGCCGTTAGCTGCAAGGTTGTTCCGGGCGGTGTGGGCAGACAGCGGGTCAAGCTCAATGCCGGTGAGGGAGAGCTCCGCCCTCTGTGCCAGCAGCAGAAGCAGAACGCCGCTTCCCGTTCCCAGGTCGCACATCCGCCAGCCCGTTCGGACGGCAGCAAATTCCCCCAGCCGGAGGGCGTCGCGCCCGAGAGGAAAGACGCCCTCCGGCCAAGATAGGGTCAGAGAACCCAGCTGTTCAGTTTTGGTCATAGGATTTCCTCCTTTCAAATACCGGAAGGGGAGGCTGTTTGCGCCTTCCGGCACAATCTTTGAAAAAAGCATACCATAAATGCTCCAAGTGTGCTATAATAACTTAAAAAATCCTGAGATGAGGTGACACAATTGGCTGGGACGCTCTATCTGGTTCCCACCCCAATCGGCAATCTGGGGGACATTTCCGGCCGGATGGCGGACATTCTGTCCCGGGCGGACTTTATCGCCGCAGAGGACACCCGGGTGTCCATCAAGCTGCTCAACCATCTGGGGTTAAAGAAACCCATGGTGACCTACCACCGCCACAACATAGACACTGGTGGGCAGGTGGTGGTGGACCGGCTGCTGTCCGGGGAAAGCTGTGCGCTGGTGACCGACGCAGGTACTCCGGCCATTTCGGACCCAGGGGAGGAACTGGTGGTCCGGTGTGTGGCGGAAAACATCCCCATCTGCGCCATTCCGGGGCCCTGCGCCCTGGTGACTGCCCTGGCCGTTTCGGGCCAGCCGACAGGCCGCTTTACCTTCGAGGGGTTTTTGGCCATGAACAAGAAAAATCGCCGTGCTCATCTGGAGTCTCTCCGTGGCGAGACCCGGACTATGCTTTTTTATGAGGCCCCTCACAAGCTGGCGGCCACCCTGCAAGACCTGTCGGAGACCTTCGGACCCCAGCGGCCACTATCCCTGTGCCGGGAGCTGACTAAGCTTCACGAGGAAATATGGCGGACCACATTGGGGGAGGCCGCAGCCCACTACCAGGAAAATACCCCCAAAGGGGAATTTGTGCTGGTCGTCCGGGGGGCAGAGCCGCCGGAGGAGTCAGAAGCCACGCTGGAGGACGGTCTGCTGTTGGTAGAGCGTCTGCGAAGTGAAGGGCTGTCTCTCCGTGACGCGGTAAAACGTGCCGCAAAAGAGCTCAACCTGTCAAGAAATCAGCTCTATGATCGGGCGGTGAATTCGTAGCGGAGGCTTTGGAAAAATCTGGCGCCAATTCCCACAAAAGTGGATAGAATAGAAAGAGAAACCATAAAAAAGAGGTGCTGTCCAATGGATTGGAATATTGAGAACTATATCAAGCCGGGAGCCTGTGTCCATCTGGTAGGTGTGGGCGGGGTGTCGATGGCCCCCCTGGCCGAGGTGCTGAAGGGAAAAGGGGTAGAGGTCACCGGTTCCGACATGCAGGAGAGCGGAACGGTGGACCATCTGCGCACACTGGGTATCCCAGTGACCATCGGACACAGGCCGGAGAGTGTGGCCCAGGCTGGCTGTGTCATCCGCACTGCCGCAGTCCACGACGACAATCTGGAGATTGCCGCTGCACGATCTGCGGGCATTCCCGTCTTTGAACGGGCACAGGCATGGGGAGCCATCATGCGTCACTATCCCAATGCCCTGTGTGTAGCGGGTACCCATGGAAAGACTACCACGACCTCCATGTGTACCCACATCTTTTTGGCCGCAGACCGGGACCCCTCTGTGATGATTGGCGGCACTTTGCCCATTCTGGGGGCGGGACACCGGGTAGGCCACGGGGATACGATTATTGCAGAGTCCTGCGAATACTGCAACTCCTTTTTGTCCTTTGCACCCACGGTGGCAGTGGTTCTCAATGTAGAGGCCGACCACCTGGACTTTTTTAAGGATTTGGAGGATATCCAAGCGTCTTTCCGGGCCTTTGGTGCGCTGGTGCCGGAACGGGGTCATGTCGTGGTAAATGGGGACAATAAGAATGCCATGGAAGCCATGTCCGGCTGCGGCAGACCGCTGTTCCGCTTCAGCCTTCTGGATAAGACCGCCGACTGTTACCGGGATCATATTACATGGGAAAGGGGACTTCCCTCCTTCGACATTATTGTGAGAGGGGAGAAGTATGCCCATGTAGCCCTTCGGGTTGGGGGAGAACACAACATTGCAAACGCCTTGGCCGCTGCCTCTGCCGCCTGGGTGCTGGGGGTGCCGGGGAAGGCGGTAGAAGAGGGCTTGAACGGATTTACCGGCGCGGGCCGCCGTTTTGAGAGGAAAGGGGGCTATCATGGAGCGGAAGTCTATGACGACTATGCGCACCATCCGGACGAACTGCGGGCCCTGCTGACCATGGCCAGGTCCCTTGGATTTCGCCGGCTTCTGTGTGCCTTTCAGCCCCATACCTACTCCCGCACCGCCGCGCTCTTTAACGAGTTTATCGCTGCGCTGAGGCTGGCGGATGTGGTAGTCTTGGCGGAGATTTTCCCCGCCCGAGAGACCGACACATTGGGGATGTCCTCTGCAAAACTGGCCGAATTTCTGCCAGGGGCGGTGTGCTGTGCCTCGTTGGAGGGCGTTACTGCCCATCTGGCCGAACTGGCCCAGCCCGGCGACCTGATCCTCACGGTGGGGGCAGGAGATATTTACTTGGCCGGAGAGGCGCTGGTGGAGGCCGGGTAGATTATAAGTTTTTCCCTTCTAATATCTTTACAAAAAGTATCCCACGGTGTAAAATAGGAATCACTACTAGGAACCGATAAGGGGGGAGCTGGCTTGAGCGAGCGGGGGAAAAAGGCCATGACACGGCTGGCGGTTGCGTCTACTGTTTGCGGCGCCGCCCTTCTAATTTTTATGCTGGGCGCACTGATTCTGCGCTACTGGACCGTGGAGACGGAATTAGACCGTATGCTGACCGAAAGTTTAACCGTCCACACCGCAGAGGCGAGCGAGGGAGCGGGCTACCTGATCCACTATGCAGAGACAGTGCTGAATAATGCCCATCTTCTGATTCGAGAGTACCCCCGACGTCCGGAAAACGGTTGGGTAAGACCGCTGGTAAACGGATTTGATCTGGTGGATGACCGTATGGACCTGAGCTATCTGGACGAGGACGGGATATCCTCTGCCCTGTGGGCGAAGAAGGACCCGGAGCTGCTTCGCCGGGTTTTGGCAGGGGAGTCGGTGGTCAGCCAGCTGCTTCCCGCGTCCATGGGGGGAGAGGACTATGTTGCCGTACTCCATCCTGTGGACTGGGATGGAGCGGTTGTGGGCGTTCTGGCGGCTAAGATGAATGTGGGTACCCTGCTCCGGCAGGGGACGAACTCCTCTTTCTTCCATAGCGTTGACAGCGTGATTGCCGGAGAGGATGGCAGTGTTGTTTTCGGAGGTGTTTCGAGCAGCAAGGGTGCAAACCTGGTGGATATGTGTGTCAAGAACGGAATCACTGCCCAAGAAACGGCGGCGTTAACGGCGGCCTATCAAAAAGCGGAGACCGGCTCTTATTACTATGATACGCCCGAGGGACGTTTCTATGTGGCCTGGGGACAGGTGGGCTACCATGGGTGGCGGGTGGTACAGTTCTCCCAAACGCCCAGCGTACAGATTGAGCGCAGTTCCAAGCTGCAAACGATGATTTTACTGGGCAGTTTGGTAGTTTGTGCCGGTTTGGCCGCGCTGGCTTGGCGTTTGAGAAACGGGCTTGCGGCAGAAAAATTGCGCTATAATGCCTTGGCTCAGTTCAAGGATACGCTGTTGTTTGAGTATGACTGTGCCAGCGACAGTTTGGAGTTTACCACCAACGCGCTGGATACCCTGGCTCTGGAAGGAACCTGTTTGGAACAGGTCACCGCAGAGGGCCATATCCACTCGGTATTCCATTTGGACGACGTGGAAAATATACGGCATGTCCTGCGCTTGGCAAGCAGTCTGCTTCCCGAACAAATTGAACACGACCGTATCCGCTTGAAAAAACGGGATGGGGAATACAGCTGGTACCGGAGCCAGTACAAGGCAATGTTTAGCTCAGATGGCCGCGTGACTCGGGTGATCGGCACGCTGACTGATATCAATGCTCAGATCGACCGGGAGCAGGAACTGCGCCAGCAGGCCCAGCAGGATGCCCTTACGGGCCTGTATAACCGGGCAGGTGTCAAGCTGATTAACGCCCGGCTGGAGCAGATGCCTCGAGGCGTGCTGTTTATGCTGGATTTGGATGACTTTAAGGCGGTGAATGACAACTATGGCCACGCAACGGGAGACAAACTGTTGTGCGCAGTGGCCAGAACCTTGGAAGAGACCTTCCGCTCAGATGACATTGTGGCCCGGGTGGGCGGCGATGAATTTGTGGCGTTTTTAGCCGGTTCCGATAACGAGCATGTGGCCCGGCAGAAGGCGCAGGAGCTGTTGGATCGGGTAAAAAACATTAGAAAAATTAAGAAATAGTTACCAAATAAATTTAAAAGGAAATGATGAATTAACAAGTACTGATTTGGAAAAACTAAAAGAAGCAGAAGAGAATT
>JAAWIE010000186.1 GCA_022796195.1 Lawsonibacter sp.
TTTTCTTTTTTCCGTATTCATCAATAGCACTATTTTCGGAAAATAAAATGTCTGTATAAATAACTTTATCTTCTTCCGTTGGAATTATTCCAAATATATTTTTATCGGGATATAATGCATATATTACTTGATATCCATTATCTCTATATCTTTTTTGGATACATTCATTTAAAATAGGTAATGGTCTTTTGACATTCCACTCATCATATAGTTTGTCATCATGAAATAAAAACATACTAGTATATTCTTTTATTGGATATAGATATAAAAATATTTTTCTCATCACATATACCTCTTTAAAAATCTATTTTTTTCTTAACTCACTAATATTGTTATCTTTGACGTAATTTGATATTTCTGTAAAATTTTTATCATAATTATAAACATTTTGTCCAAAAGTTAACCACATATCAGACCATGATTTTCCTGTTTTTAATAATTCTTGCACTCTTGAATCATTTAAAGTTTCATTTCCATCTTGATCGTTTAAATCAACACAGCCCTCTTCATCATATAATTTACTTTGAATATCACATTCTAACTTATCACAATAATGTGCAAACAATGCTTCTTTTGATTTTCTTTCATCAAATTCTACCACTAAATTCATTATTTGTTCTTTATTCAATAAACCATCTAAAATATTGCTTACTGCTTGATGTCCCATAATAACCTTATCTTCCTTTGTTATTTGAAATTGAGTTAAATCTCCAATAGTAATTTCTTCCAATTCATGAATTGCTAACATGAAAATAACTTTCATAATATCAACATCATATTTATATTCAGATTGTATTGCTATTGCTAACATTTGAACCCCATAAATATGCTCTGCAACACTTTCTAATCTTTCTCTTTTGACATTCCAATTTTTCCACCCAGTTCTTATAACATCTTTTAATTTATTACATAATACATAATATCTTACAACGTTTTCAGCTTTCGACATAGTAAAAACCTCCCTTTGTGTTAAATATTATAGCACAAAAAATGCGCTTTTTGTAGTATTTCATACTGCCAAAAATTATTTATATCATTTAATAATCAAAAATCTATACAAGTATCTAATTCCATAAATACTTGTAAAATAAGTTTTGACTAAGATTTAAGGCAACATTTTTATCATATTTTATCAGACATTTTATCCTTATTGACTATAGAAATTTGCGTGATACAATATAGTAGAATATGAAATAATTGTATCTAATAGTGCTACTTTTACTGTAAGTAGTGCTTTTTTTCATATTCAATCTTCTACGTATTTATCAGTAATTTTCTTCAAAATTATGGTCATACTTACGGCCATAAAATCTTTAAATTCTCTAAAATTTATGGCCGAGATTTTAGAAATTTTACATTAAAAAATCGTGTACGATTGTTAAACACATTTTAGAAAGCCTTTATTTATAAGGGTTTCAGAAAATAGTAAAGTTAACGATTGTATAACAAATCTTTCAAATGTAAACACTAGTATTTTCTCTAACTCCTTATGAAATAAGGGAAAACTAGCCACTGGCTAGTTGTTTGTAAACAGGTTTATCCTGCTTTTCTTTTGTTGTGATTATTTTTGAAAAAATGAGTTTTTAATGGCCATAACTTCGGCCATTATTTTTCATATTTTTGTAATTTTGATAGCTATGTTTTGATATGAACCCCGTTTCTTGGACAAAAAAGAAATGAGGTTTTTATATGAGCAAATTAAGTTATGAGGATAGAATAAATTTATATAATGACAGAAAAAATGGAGTATCTATTGGAAATTTATCAGCTAAATATCAAATAAGAGATTGTATGGTAAAATATATAGTTAGTTTAATAGATAAACATGGATATGATATTTTAAGAACAAACAAGAATGTATCTCATACAAAATATGAAAAACAAAAAGCAATAGATAGAGTACTAATAAATGGCGAATCTGCTTGGTCTGTTGCTATTGACATGGGATTACTTAGTTATGGATTGTTACAAAATTGGATAAAAAAATATAAAGAAAACGGTTATAATATAGTTGAACGAAAGCGAGGACGTCCAGCTATGCCAAAAGTAACAAAGAAAAAAGAAAACGAAACAGATAAAGAAAAAATCAAAAGATTAGAGGAAGAAAATCTATATTTAAAGGCGGAGCTAGAATATTCAAAAAAATTGAGAGCCGTTGTTCAAGCAAGGAAGAATCAACAACAGAAGAAAAAGTAAGTGTTGTAAATGAACTTCGGCTAACATATCCATTAATGATTCTTCTAAAAATATCTGGTTTAGCTAAATCAGTATATTATTATACTTTATCTAAAAAGAATAAAGATGACAAGAACAAGGAAATAATAGATAAAATAAAAGAAATATTTAATAATAATAAAGAAAGATATGGCTATCGTAGGATTACACTAGAACTTAAAAATCAAGGTTATAATGTTAATCATAAAAAAGTATATAGAATAATGGTTAAATTAGGATTAAAGCCATTAAAAAGAAATAAAAGAAAATATTCATCATATAAAGGAACAGTTGGTAAAATTGCTGATAACCTTATAGAAAGAGATTTTAGATCAGAAAAATTAAATGAAAAATGGTATACAGATGTAACAGAATTTAATCTACGTGGAGAAAAGATTTATTTGTCACCAATATTAGATGGATTTAATGGAGAAATAATATCCTATAATATTTCTAAATCCCCTAATTTAGAACAAATAAATGATATGCTTAATAAGGCATTTGAAGATAAAAATTTAGAAGGATTAATCTTACATTCAGATCAAGGTTGGCAATATCAGCATGAATCATATCAACAAAGACTAAAGAATAAAGGAATAAAGCAAAGCATGTCTAGAAAAGGCAATAGTATGGATAATGGAATGATGGAAAATTTCTTTGGGTTGCTTAAAACAGAAATGTTTTATGATCAAGAAGATAAATATAAAACATTAGATGAATTAATTTTAGCTATAGATGACTATATTAATTATTATAATTATGATAGAATAAAAGTGAAATTAAAAGGACTGTCCCCTATAAATTATAGGTTACAATCCTCTATTTAATAACTATTTATAAACTGTCCAATTTTTGGGGTTCAGTTCAAAACAAGTATCCAAAAATTAACTAAGCTCTTCTTCTATTCTCATAAGTTGATTGTATTTACAAACTCGATCTGTTCTAGACATAGAACCTGTTTTAATTTGACCCAAATTAAGTCCAACAGATAAATCCGCAATAGTAGTATCTTCCGTCTCGCCACTTCTATGAGAAAGAACAGTTTTATAACCATGACTATGAGCAAGCTCTATTGCCTCAAGTGTTTCTGTAATAGTACCTATCTGATTAACTTTAAGTAAAATAGCATTACCTGCTCCCATATCGATACCTTTTTGTAAGCACTCTTTATTAGTAACAAATAAATCATCACCCACAAGTTGAATCCTATCACCAAGTCTTTCTGTAACTTTTCTAAATCCATCCCAATCATTTTCATCAACAGGATCTTCTATAGAGACAATTGGATAAGTATTAACAAGCTTTTCATAAAAGTCAATTAATTCATCTGTTGTAAACTCTTCACCTGTAGACCAATGAAATTTATATTTTTTAGAATTTTTATCATAAAATTCACTTGCAGCAACATCAATTGCATAACAAACATCTTCACCTGGCTTATATCCAGCTTTAGAGACTGCCTCTGTAATAAGAGCAAAACCTTCCTCATTACTTTGTAAGTCTGGAGCAAAACCACCTTCATCTCCTACACCAGTAGTATACCCTTTTTCTTTAAGAACCTTTTTTAAACTATGAAAAACTTCAGCACCTACCCTTACTCTCTCTTTTATCGTATCTCTTTGAGGTATAATCATAAATTCTTGAAAATCCACTTTATTATCAGCATGTGCACCGCCATTAATAATATTCATCATAGGATAAGGCTCTGACATATTTCCATTCAAAAATTTTTCATTCACATACTTATAAAGTGGCACATTAGCAGAAATAGCACTAGCCTTTAATGCAGCCATACTAATACCAAGAATAGCATTTGCACCATACTTACTTTTAGTTTTAGTCCCATCTGCATCAATCATAACATAATCAAGTTCTTTTTGATTAGAAGCATCAAGTCCTAAAACAAGTTCTTTCAAAGGACCATTAACATTTTCTACAGCCTGCAAAACTCCTTTTCCATTATAACGAGTACCACCATCTCGAAGTTCTAAAGCCTCCCTTTCTCCAGTAGAAGCACCACTAGGAACAATTGCACGACCCATACTTCCATCTTCTAAATAAACATCCACCTCAACTGTAGGATTTCCTCTAGAATCTAGCACTTCTCTTCCAATAACATTTATAATTTTCATATTTTTCTCCTTTCAATTAATGAGATTTAAAGACACTATTCACCATCTAAATCCTGAACTAATTTTTTAAATTCAGCACCACGAATCTCACATTCCTTATACTGATCCCAAGAAGCGGATGCTGGAGATAAAAGTACAACATCCCCACTTTCAGCAATTTCTTTTATTTTAGTAAAAGCATCAGGCAAATATTCATAAATATAAGTATCAATCTCCATTCTACTTCCAAAATCAAGTACACGATCTCGACACTCACCTATACCAACAATAGCTTTGACATAAGTTAGATAAGGTTTTAAATCATCAAAATTTTGTCCTCGCTCTAAACCTCCTAAAATAAGAATAGTTGGTTCATTAAATGATGACAACGCAATTTGACTACACTTAATATTAGTAGCCTCAGTATCATTATAATATCTTACCCCTCGAACTGTCAAAACATATTCAAGACGATGTTCAACACCTGAAAAAGAAGAAATAACCTTACAAATGGTATCATTATCTACATCAAGCTCCTTACAAATAGTAATAGCGCAAATACAATTCTCTACATTATGAAGACCAGGGATTTTAATATCACAAATATCCATTACCTTATCATCATAATAATAAATACTACCATCTTTTAAATAACCTCCACCAATTTCCCTTTTACTAGAAAAATATTTAATTTGACTTTTTATATCTTTTAATTCATCCATAACATCAGAATTTTCAAAATTTAAAATGGCAAGATCTGTATCTTTTTGATTACGAAACATTTTTGATTTTACAAATTTATAGTTTTCATAAGTACCCAAAAAGTCAATATGTGCAGGACTATAATTAGTAAGTAAGCTAATAGTTGGTTGAAATTTTACTAGGTTAACACTCTGTTGACAACTAATCTCCATTACAAGAATATCACCTGACTTTACTTTACGCAAAATATCACACAAAGGATAGCCAATATTTCCAGCCAAATGCACACGATCCCCATAATATTCATGAAGAATCTTATAAGTAAGAGTTGTGGTCGTTGTTTTTCCATTCGTACCAGTAATTCCAATAATACAAACATCTTTAGGTAATAACCGATAAGCCAGTTCAACCTCATTTATCACTTCTATACCTAAACTTTCAGCTAACGATACATACTTATGATCATTTCTTATACCAGGATTTTTAATTAAATAATCAAAACTAGAATCTAGCAAATCATCTGGATGACTACCAAACACAAACTCTACTCCCAAATCTTTTAATTCTTTTATTTGATCTTGATCATGCGTCTTTTCCTCTTTAAAATCATTTAATAGAACAGAACATCCCATTTTTATAAGTAATTTAGCACATGAAGTACCACTTCTAGCCATGCCCAAAATAAATATTTTTTTGTTTTCAAACATAAAATCACCTAATATAAGTATACTACAATTATCATATTTTCAAAACAATAATATTTTGATATAATAGGAATAGTAAATTAAGGAGGAACAATGAAAATAATTACCTTAGATGAACAACAATTTGATACTTTTGCCAAAAACCATAAATACAGTAACTATTATCAAACCTCTTCCTATGGAAAAACCATGAAAGAAAATGGTTTTAATATTCATTATCTAGGACTAAAAGATGATAGTAACCAAATAATTGGAGCAAGTTTAATTATTTACAAAGAAATATTTATAGGCAAAAAAATAGCATATGCTCCTAGAGGCATACTAATTAATTATAAAGATAGACCTCTCCTACAAGAAATGGCCCAAAAATTAAAGCAAGTCTTAGGAAAACAAGGATTTCTAATATTAAGAATGGATCCATACATCTTAGCAACAATAAGAAATAAAAATGGAAAAGTAATAAATATGAATAAGGATATCAATGATATCATGAAAAATATTAAATCAGCCAGTTTCAAATACAAAGGACAAAATAAATTTTTCGAAAACGAATTACCAAGATACGAAGCAATATGTCCATTAAATGAAGATCTCAGAATAATATTTAAAAATTTAAGTAAAAGAACAAGACACAAAATAAATAGAGCTGTTGGTTGTGGTATAACTATTTTTAATGATAAAGAAAAAAATATAAATAAATTATATGAATTTATAAAAGACAAAACACAACTTTCAAAAAA
>JAAWIE010000106.1 GCA_022796195.1 Lawsonibacter sp.
TCTTTCCCTCAAAAGTAGTAAATTGGTAGTAAATTCAGCTTGAAATCCTGCTTGTATGCCCGTAAATCAAGGCTTTTTTGAGATAATCAACCATTTTCCGTAAAAACTGCCTTATCTTTTGCTGTACACTTTATGCTGGCATTTTTATATATTATATTTCGTTTACAAAGTCAAAGACGATTTCAAGATGAGGGGTGGTATCGGCTTTCCTCTGAATTTCAGTTTTGACTATCCAAATCGCCAGTATGGGATAGAAGCCGCTTAGGCGGCCCAAATACTAAACTTGTAGTATTCAATGATTTTGCAGCGTTCCCCGGTAAACTCGAAGCACATATTGATATTGCCGTTTTATATAGTCTATCGCCCTGGCTATGCCCGGATCAAATCATATTGTATTGTCTGATAAAATCGAGCTTCAATTTCTTCTGGACGGTCAGTCTGTCCCAACACCCACATCAGTTTCGTAGCTGCCGCCTCCATGGTCATGTTATAAGCCTCCAGGATGGGGTATCTGTTTTTCAACTGCCGCCCCACCTGGTACACCGACATGTCGCTCCCCTCATAGGGGACCTGAGTCATCATCACAAAGGTCTTCCCACTGTCCAGCCAACTCTTGACAGCGCTGGAAAAACTTCCCTCCCCTAAGTCGGGCAGACCGCCTACCCCAAAGGATTGACAGATTACCGCCCGAAAACTGTCTTTCAACTGCTCCAGCACTTGGGCTCCTATCCCAGGAATGAGGGTCAGCAGCAGAACATTGGGTTCCAAGGTATGGTAAAAGGTAGGCTCAGCCCCATAGCTGTAGTGCTTCACGCCTAGATAGCGGATCAGCTTTCCATCCCGAATCACCGCAATTTCCGGATAATCCACACTTGAAAAGGCGTTATAGCTCTTGGTACGCTCCTTCCGGGCCCGGGTACCCAGGATTACCTTTCCGTCAAACACCAGGCTCACGTCATGGGAATCCTGAGCGGCAGCGTAGAGAAAGCTGTTGAATAGGTTGCGTTTGGCATCCGTCTCATCCAGGATGATGGACTTCTGGGAGCCGGTGATAACGATGGGCTTGGGCGAGTTTTGAATGAGGTAGGACAGTGCGGCGGCGGTGTACGCCATAGTATCAGTCCCGTGGGCAATGACAAAACCGTCATAGCTGGAGTAGCGTGCTTCAATGGCGGCGCTGATCTCTAGCCAGTGTGTCGGGCCGATATTGGTGCTGTCCAGATTCATCAGCTGGAGGGTATCTACCTGGCACAGCACCTCGATATCCGGGACATAGCGCAGGATCTCCTCCGAGGTGATAGCGGGGCTTAGACCTTGACCGCTCTCTTTGGAGGCAATGGTGCCTCCAGTAGCCAGCATAAGAATTCGTTTCATGGTATGCCTCGTTTCTCTGTGAGGAACTGATCCTCCCAGACCGGCTGGTTGGATATAACAGCCCCCACCTCTTGAATCATTTCCTTGAATTTTTGCGCCCCGACAGGAAAATACTTTCCACTCAAATAGCTGACCATAATGTCATCGTTGTAGTGCAGAGGAAAAACAAACAGCCGCGGGGTCCGCTGTGTACGCAGCTGATAGCGGAAGGGATGGAGGAAGCTGTTGGGGCAGACCAGTGCCCCCATCCCTTCAAAACACAGAGAAAGGGTGATATTGATATTTTTTGACTCCAAGACGATATTGGGGGTTATGCCAGCTTTCGAACAGCAGCTGTGAAAAATAGTGCCGGTGTGCAGATCTTTCTGGCTGGCCAGAAAAGGGAGCGCTCCGAAGTCTTTCAGGCCAGCTTTCTCCGGATGTGCGCACAGTTCCTCCCACCGGTCTGGAAGATAGGTCTCCAACAGATTTTGGGGCACAATCAAGACATATTGCTCCTTCCACACCAGCTCACAGGTCAGTCCCAGGGGATTTTTAGGGTAACGCCCGATGATAAGGTCCACCCTTGCCTCGCTGAGGAGCTGCTCCAACTGTTCTGCGTTTCCCTCCACCACATTTACCTTCATAGAGGGAAATGCGGCGCGGAATTTTGGCAGCAGCATGGGCAGATAGCAGGCCCCTCTGGCTGGGGTGATCCCCAGGGTGATTTCGCTGCTTTTGAAATCCTTGATATCTTGAATCTCCAGCTCCATCTCATCCAGCGACTGACACAGCAGTCTGGCGTGCCGCTGGAAGCACAGCCCCGCCGGGGTCAGCGACATAGGCGGCGTGCGGTCGAAGAGAGGGGTTTCAAAGTGCTCCTCCAGCTTGGTGATGTGGTTGCTCAGCGACTGCTGGGCAATGTGCAGGCGGCCTGCGGCACGGGTGAAATTCAACTCCTCCGCCGCGATTAAAAAGTACTCCAAATTGAGCAGATTCAAATTGCCTGCCTTTTTTACCACTCTTTTTCCAGTCTCTGCCATACCGCTGTCACTCCATACCGCCGCGCCCTGGGCGCGGTTGATTCTACAGCCTTTTTACTACAGAACCTCCTCCATGTCAACATTAAATTCCGGCCCGTCCAGCTCCGCCCGGTCGGCCAGCAGATAGCGGTAGGCATCTACCAACAGGTCGATCCGGGGGGTGGGAACGTTGTACTTTTTGCCCAGCCGGCTCACCGCCATATAGCCGTAGGGGACATCCTCGGTGAGAAAGCGGTGATAGGGGTCCTTAGGCAGCTTGACGCTCTTCAGACTGGGATTTTCCAGGCCCAGGTCCTTGATGTTGTCGTAGTTGACCTTCCAGGCGGCGTTCATCAGATCCAGAATGCTCTTGGATTCCCCGCCAATGGCCTTGGCTACCGCACAGCGCTCCGCGTCCGCAGCCATGACGAAGTCCAGCAGAATGGGGGGCAGACACTGGCCGTAGAACTGGGCGTCCTCCCCGTTGGCCATTCTGGTGATGTTAAAGATGCAGAAGGGTACATGGACCGGAGGATTGGTGTTGTTCATAGAGGTATCCAGCACGTTGGCCACCGGATAAAACTCGGGAAAGGCCTGCTTCAGCTCCTCCACCACCATGGGGCCGGCGCTGCCCGGAATGGTGGCAAAACTCATGGATTTTTTAGAGGTCTTCATAAAGGTAGTAGCCGGGTAGGTCAGGGAGGGGGAGGCCGCCAGGTTGCCGCTGGTCTCGCCGATGATGACGTGCTTCTCCCGCACCTCGTCCCGCAGCACGCTATAAAATTCATAGGCGCCCCAGTTGCCGGTGATGATCACAATGCGCTGCCCCTCCTGGAGCTTGCCCTTCAGCAACTCCGCCATGGGGCGGTGCCCCTTGGAGGTGGTGGTAATCACCAGGAACTTGGCCCCTTCGATGGCCTGGTCGATGTCGGTAAAGGCTTTCACCTTAAAATTTCCGTTCAGCGCACCCGATACTGTGATACCGCACTCGTTAACAGCTCTGGCCTTCTCCGCATCCCGGGTAAAGCCAGTGACCTCCAGCCCCCGGTCTACCAGGGTAGCCGCCGTGTTGTGGCCGATCTTACCCAGACCTAAAATTGCCGCTTTCATGGTAACAACTCCTTCTTGTATTTTGATTTCAAAACTGCCCTGAATTGGATTCAGGGCAGTTGGATTGGGTCAGCGGACCAGCCGGTCCTCGCCCTCCACCGGAGACTTGGTCAGAATCTCAATGCCGTCCTTGCGGACCACCACGGTGTCCGAGTGGCGGGTGGAGCCCCATCCGGCGAAGACCAGGCCGGGCTCTACCGTGACCACCATTCCCTCCTCCAGCACCATGTCGTTGTTCTTAGACAGGGAGGGGAACTCGTGCAGGCTCATGCCCAGGCCGTGGCCGATGCGTCCGGGAAGGAAGTCGCCGAAGCCGGCCTCAATATAGGGCCCCACACCGGCGTTATAGATATCGCCCACCTTTACACCGGCCTTCATCAGTGCAAAGACATTCTTCCGTCCGGCCAGCATAGCGTCGTAGGCCCGCTCATACTTCTCGGGGATCTGGCCGATTATCACCGTGCGTTCGTTCTCCGTGTGGTAGCCGTCAATGGCGGCCCAGCACACGGGAAGGCAGACCTCTCCCTCCAGAGGTACCCGGTCGCCAGGGCACTCACAGCCGTAGGGGACGCGGTATCCCGAGTTGGAGTAGCACCACAGCGCGGTGACAATGCCACCCTCCGTGTTGCCGAAGCTGCTGATCTCAAACTCGCTCAGCTCCTTGGCCCACAGCTCCCGCATGGCGATCTCAGCGGCGATGCTGGCCTGGGCCTCGCTCTTGCGGATGTTGGCCACAGCGGCCTCCATACCTACGTTGGTCAAGCTGGCGGACAGGCGCAGCAGGTTGATCTCGTACTCGTTCTTGATGTTTCTGGACCGCTTCAGGAAGTCGGACACATCGGTCATCTGGGCGGCGTTGGTGATATCCTGGAGCTTCTTGTACTGGTTGAGCGAGAGGAAGTCCCCCTCATAGCCAATGACCTTGCCCTTGATTTTCAAGTCGTCGGCAATGATGCTGATGGCGCTGTAGGCGTCATCAGCGATGGGCTTCTGGTTGGCCCAGGCGCCGAAGAGGCGGATATCGTCAATGGCGGCCTCGTCGGCGGAGTGGCGGGCCCGCAGGCTGTGAACCAACAGCACGGCCTCCCCCTGGGCGGGGACCACCACAACCACGGGGTGGCTGTAGAGAATGGGGTTGAAGCCGGAGAGGTAGAATGTGTTCTGGGGCTTGAAGCAGATCACGGCGTCGATGCCCATCTCCACCATGGAGCGCTGCATTTTGACCACCTTGTCCTTGTAGAGCTGCTTGCGGTCAAACTGTTTCAGGTCCTGCTTGATCTCAGCGATAGATTTCATATGTCATTCCTCCAAATTAATATAAGATTCCGCCGCCCGGTCCCAGGGGGATCTGGAAGACAAACCAGATGCACATCTGCGCCACAAAGCACAGAAAGAAGCCAATGGTGTAGGGCAGCATATTAGCCATCAGGGTTCCAAAGCCGAAGTCCTTGTCGTGCTGCTTGCACAGGGACAGGAGCATGGCAAAGTAGGCGAAGGCGGGCGTGATGGGATTGGTAAAGGCGTCGCCGATGCGGTAGCACATCTGGGTCAGAGCCGGATCGTAGCCCATCAGCATGAACATGGGCACAAACACCGAGGCAATCAGGCCGTATTTTGCCGAGGCACTGCCGATAAACAGATTCATAAAGCCCGACAGCAGAATAAATAAAATTAGAATCACCAGCATGGGCAGGCCGGAGTTGTTCAGGAGTTCCGCCCCCGTGATGGCTACGATGATGGCCAGATTGGACCACTCAAAGTACTTCAGGAACTGGGCCATCACGAAGCACAGCGCCACAAAGGAGCCCATATCCTTCATACAGTCACCCAAGGCGTTCACCACGTCGGTGCTGTTTTGGAAGGTCCCACAGGACAAACCGAACACTACGCCCGGAATAAAGAACAGCAGTGCAATGAGGAAGGGGAGTCCCTTCATCAGGGGAGCCGCCGCCACAAAAAGCCCGCCGGTTTCCGGGTCCCGCAGGATGCCCTCGGAGGGAATCATCCCCACCAGCAGCACCACGGCATAGATTAAGACGGAGATCAGCGCATTGCGCACGGCGCGGTTCTCCTCCGGAGTCAGCTTTTCTACACTGCGCTGTGCCTGCACCGCACCCTGTCGGGCGGCCAGCCGGGGTTCCACAAATTTGATGGTAATTATCACCGAGGCAACGGTGAGAATAAGCACCGAAAAAGCGGCAAAATACCAGTTAATGGCGGGGGAAGCGGAGTAGTTTGGGTCAACCAGCTGGGCTGCCGCCGCCGTAAAGCTGTAGTTGGTCACGTCCATGGAGGTGAGCAGCAGGTTGGCGCACATGGCTCCAGATACGGTGGCGTAACCACACAGCGCACCGGCCAGGGGATTGCGGCCCATGGTGGCAAAGATGGAGGCGCCCAGTACCGGCATGATAACGTACCCCACGCCGCCAGCGGCGTCCGCCATAACGCTGACAAAGCAAAAGACAATGATAACTTTCAGGTCAGAACCATTGGAACTCTCCACAATCTTTTGCAGGGCAATGCGAAACAGACCGGACCGCTCACAGATCCCGACACCGAACATACAGGTGAGCACCGGACCCAGGACGGAGAGAGACTGGAAATTGGAGACCATGCTGGTCAGCATTCGGGCAATTCCTTCTCTGGAGAGCAGATTGTACACCTCCGCCGTCTCTCCGGTAGCCGGGTTGACCGCCGACAGGCCTATGCTGGAACAGATCCAGGATGC
>JAAWIE010000192.1 GCA_022796195.1 Lawsonibacter sp.
ATGGATGAGCGAGTGGCGTAAAAATATAAGTGGTGATTATGAAGGTGCTAGAAGACTTAAAGAACACTTTGATGAAGTAGAAGCATTAAAAGAAATAGCAAAAAATACGAGGAAGTAATAGATATGAAGAAATTGAGTGGAAAATGGGTTTGGTTAGTTTATTAACAACAGTAGTAATAATTTCTATTATAGCATTTGTAATCATAAATAGTTTAAAATCTATATACTTTAATAACTTGCTTTAAGTGGCAAGTTTTTTATTTAGATAAAGATTATTGGTATTAATTGTTATAAATTCTCTCACTATCCTTGTAGATTACGGACAAGATGGTATTATTCACTTCGTAAACTATGTTTACAGTTTGGAGGTGAATATATGAAATGGATCTATGACGATGGTGGACGTTCAAAATATTATCAGAAGGAAAATGTCAACGATTGTGTTTGCAGAGCCATAGCAATTGTAACAGGCAGAGATTATAAAGAAATATATGACTTAATCAATAAGTATGCTGAAGAATACAGACAAGAGAACCCAGATGATAATAGCCATGCACGTTTAGGGGTATCTAAAGATTTAACTTATAAGATTTTAACAGATTTAGGTTTTAAATGGATAGCTAAAATGTATTTTGGCAAAGGATGTACTTGTCATCTTCGAGATGGTGAACTACCAAAAAAAGGAAGATTGCTTGTAAGTGTATCAAAACATTTAACAGCAGTTATTGATGGTAACGTCCATGACATTTACGATTGCACTAGAAATGGCAAGAGATGCGTTTACGGTTATTTTATTAAAGAAACAGCTTAATAATAAGGTGGTGAGTTTATGAGAAAGTTAAGAATATGTCCCAAATGTAATAAAAGATATAAAAGCTACCCTGCCATTTCAAGAGATGATAATAAGACTGAAATATGTCCTGCTTGTGGACTACTAGAAGCATTATTATCACTAAAAAGTACTAAGGAGCAACCTTATGAAAAAGCAAGAAGTATATGATAGAAATTATATAGTTTCAAAGTTAAAGCAATTAAGTCATAAGCACAATATTTTAAATGTGTTTAATGATTTTCTATCTATGGCTGCTTATTCTATATCTAACTCGGTATCATTTAATCAAGCATTAGAGAATCAATACTTGAATATCATTAACAAATACGAGAAAGATGAACAAGACTTATTTCCTAAAATGTTTGCTAGTTTAATCAATTCATTAAATCCAGAAGAATTCAATGATGTTTTAGGAACAATATTTGAAGAATTAGAATTACAAAACAAGTTTAAAGGTCAGTTCTTTACTCCACAACATATATGTGATCTTATGAATGAAATTACTCTTAACAAAGATGAAGTTATAAAAGCCATTGATACACGAGGATATTTCTCTATGTCAGAACCAGCATGTGGGAGTGGACGACTAGTTTATTCTCTACTTAAGTTCATGCACGATAATAATATAAACTTTCACAAAAATGTATATATTGAAGCAACTGATGTTTCAAATTTATGTGCATACATGACTTACATACAATTAAGTCTCTATGGTGCTAATGCAAAAGTAATATGTGGTAATACATTAACCAATGAGGTTTACGAGACATTTTATACACCCATGTTTAGAATTATGCCAATTCTTCCAAAAGAAGGTGTTGCATAATGGATGGTTATACACGAATTAAGAATCTATATTTAGAAGGTACTTGTAGAGATGACTCTTTAAAAAGAATAGTAACATTTCTAATGAAAAGACCAAACATGAATGATAACTACTTAAATGAAGAAAAGAACTTAGTGGATATGATGAAATTTCTTTATGAGAAAGCAAGAGCAAAAGCAAATAACAATGTTGCTTGTCTTGCAGATGAAGAAGTGTATGATTTAGTTGTATCCTATTTTACTAAAAGTAATGAAGAATTAGAGTTTAATAAACCAATACCAAAAGTCAATGTTAAACCTCCAGTTAAGGAAGAAGTTAAAAATGATAATCAGTTAAGTTTAGAGTTAGAATGTACATAAGAAAGTCTCATCAAAGATTATTAGACTTATGTGATAATAAGACTTCCTTTCCTAAGACGTTTGAAAGGTTTATTGCAGAAAAAGAAAAGCCTCACAATTTGGTTATTAAAAGCAAAGGTAATCACCTTTGGTGTACTTTTTGTAATCATAATTTTGTGGCACAGGCAAAAGTAAATGGTGAGATTAAATGTCCTAATTGTAAGCAAAAACTTTTAGTGAAATCTAACAGATTAACATATTATGAATTTAAAGATAATGTGCAGTTTCTTGATAAAGTAGAAAACACCTTGATCTTAAGAACATTTGAAATATGTTCTTGTTATAACAAAAATAAAGTTACACATCATTTAACAGAGTTTATGAGAACTATTATTGAGGATAATAAAAGTACAGACTATTTAAGTAATCAGTTAAATAGTTTTCTTGGTTATCTACATATCAAATATAGTATGGAATTTACACATTGGCGTAAAAGTTCATCATCATATAATTGTTTAGGTATTACAGCTATGATATGTCCATATAACATTAAATCAGTACTTAAAGGGACAAAATTAGAATACTCCGGATTAGAGAAATTGATATTACGATTAGACTATATATACTTTTTAGATTATTACTATATAGCTCATATCCCTAGTTTTGAAATTCTTATTAAAATGAAATTGTATCAATTAAGTTTAGATGCTAACAAGTTCTATAAAGGTACGTCATTTCAAAATGTATTTGGGGTATCTAAAACATTTTATCAGTTTATGAAACGTTATGACTTAAATTATAAACAATTAGAAGTATTAAGATTAATACAAAAAGAAGATATTACTCTTATAAACAACTTAGTGAATATACATGATTTAGATAAATTGAGTGAATATGTAGATTTAGAGGAAGCCTATAATAAGGTATTATGTAAGACAAATTGTTCAGAATATGAATATTTAGATTATCTACGAATGGCCAAGACTTTGCAATACCCTATGAATAATAAACGAGTGTTATATCCTAAGAATTTAAAGAAGGCACACGACAAAGTTACTAAGATTTACAAAGTAGTTCAAAATGAAATGATAGATAAACAAATTCAAGAACGATTAAAAGAACTCAATAAGATGACATATAAAAACAGCAAATATGTTATATATGCTGCTCCATCAGTAGCAAGTTTACTTGATGAAAGTAAACAAATGAATAATTGTATTAAAAGTTATTGTGAAGATTATGGTTTAGGTTATAAGGACTTATATTTTATGAGAAAATTAGATAATCCAAGCAAGTCTTTAGTTAGTGTTGAGGTTAGAAATAATCAAATAGTACAAGCAAGAATTTACGACAATGATCCACCAAATAAAGAACAATGGAAATTCTTAAATAAATGGCAATCCAAAGTATTAAGCAAAGCATAGAAATGAGGTACATATGAGTTTAAAAGATAAAGTTGCACTTAACGTTTTGGCTTATTGCAATGACAATGATATTAAATTAATTGATTTGGCAAAACGACTTCATTGTGGATTACCTAAGGTTACAAAGATGTTAGATATCAAAGAAAGAACAAGACGATTTACTTTAAATGATATAGATAATATATGTAATGCACTAGGTGTTCCTCCAGAAGTGATTATAACTTATGATAAAAGAAAGAGAGATGATTAAATGGAAAACATTAGAAATGTATTTGAACGTGAACTTGGACGATTAATGACTCCAATGGAGAACGAGATTTTAGAAAATTGGAAATCTCAAGGGTTTACGGACGATACTATAAGAGATGCTTTAAAAGAAGCAAGGTTTAATGGTGCTAGTGCAAATAGTTACAAATACATAAACAAAATACTACAAAATTGGAAAACAGCAGAAGGAGCAGCCAATGTCATGGCAAATCAAAATTCAACTACTACTCCTACTAATTCAGTAACAGAAGATGACCTACCTTGGTTAAATGACTAGGTGATACATTATGAAAAAGATATTGATTGATAAACGAAAACTTAAGAACAATCACGATTATGATGAACTAATTAAAGAAATGAATAGTTATAATGACCCAGAGTATAAACCTGAAGATAAAGAAGTATGGGAATATAGACGAAAGTATTTTAAAGACTCCTCTAGCATCCAAATTGGAGACATAGGTATTATAATTCAGCCAAACATGGATGTTACTCCAAATCGTACAAATAAAAATGAGGATAACTACAATATAACATTTCAAGATTACACTATCAACTACTATTATAAGGGAGTTTCAATCGGTAAATTTTCAGGATATTTCAAGTCTTTAAGTTTTGATCATATATTAGAAGATTCAGATATTTTAGAACAGCATATGCACTTAATTCTTGATAGCATACCATTTGATAATTTTAGCGTCAATTATGGAACATATTATGTTGATTGGGATAATAGACCATTTATAACTGATGAAATGTTGGCAGAATTTTCTAGCGGTTAGTCCTGTTTGTTGAGTATAAGAAAAAGTTGTTAGGATCGTCCTAATTGGGTACAAGGTGGTGATAAACATGGTAAGATTTGACCCAGGAGATTTGATTAAATCTCCGTCGGTAGAAGATAAATTCTTAAATGTACAAGACTATAAGAAAGAACTATTGCAATGTATGTTCTTATATATAGTTGGAGTTTGGGAAGGCAAAGATAACAAAGAAGTAGATACAATAATCCAAGAAGCATTAAATAGCAAAGGTAAGTTGACTACTTCATTTAAAACAAGTCAAGGAACAATTAAGGTTACAACTGATTTAGATATTAAGAAAACAATATTAGAATTTGAAGGTGAAGATTATGAGAGCAAGATTAAATGAAGAAGATAAAATGAGAGTATTAAACACTGTTACGACGAATATTCTATCTAACATGGATAATATGAATATTAGTCAAGATGACAATAAGATAAATGATTATACAGAATTTTTAAGTGCAAGGACAAATATTAGTAAAACAAGATTAAAGAAGATGCTAACAATGGATGTCGTTAAGTTAATAACACTTACGGATATAGTTCAAATAGCAAATGCCATAGGTATAGAGCCTAAAGAATTGGTCTGTGAAAATGAAATAAGTAAGTAAACGCTCGACATTGGTTATATTGTGGGGTGTCCTCTTTCTTTTCAAAGTTCATGTGGTTACAATCGTTCACATAGTTAAATGAGTGGTAGATTATGATACCACTTCTCTTTTACAAGTATATGTTCAGATATACGATCGTATATTTGGGACAATTAAATTATCTAAAATTGTGATTATTATGGTGGTTTAAGAGGCATTAAAATATCAAAAAGTTCAATTAAGTGTTCCAACTATATAATTGGGACAAAAGAAAGGAGTTAAATATGGCAGATTACTTATACACACGTGCTTCAACAAATGAAACAAAACAAGACTTAAAAGCACAATTGCAATTAGCAGTTAAATATAACATTAAGCCTGAATGTATATTTTCAGAATTTGGTAGTGGTAAGAATACAAATAGAAAAGAATATAATCGATTATTAGAAACCGTAGTTGAACAAGACTCCATAATTTCACGAGATATAACGAGGCTGTCACGTTCATTAAAGGATATTTTGGAATTGATTAATATTGTCAAAGAAAAGAAACTTAGATTAGTACTTGATTCAATGAATTTCACACTTGATTGCCGAGGTGAATGGTCAATACTTGAAGAAATATGTATATTAACTTTTGGGCTAGTAGGTGAAATACAAAGAACTACAATATCGACTGACACGAAAGAAAAATTGGCATATAAAAGAGATGTTGAAGGTGTAGTTTTAGGTGCTCCAGTATTGACTAAGGAGAGATTATTATTAAAGAAACCAGAAATATATGAGCTGTATGGACTTTATAAGAGTAAGACAATAACATTCAAAAGCTTTTGTGGTGCATTACAGGTCAGTAGGAACACAGGATATTCTTATATTCATATAATCGAAACGAACTAATGTATGTATATAAATATAATTTAAAATACAAAAGAACCTATCATTGGTTCTTTTTTCTTTCTACATCAAACATTCTCTTACAATCAGGACACAAATCAGCTTTTCCATCAATAACAGTACCGCAACCACATATATTTACTATTGAAAAGCCATTACTATAAGCATATATTGCTATTTTAATTACAAAGAAATAAAAACTATATACATTTTCAA
>JAAWIE010000010.1 GCA_022796195.1 Lawsonibacter sp.
CCCATTGGCTGTCGCTTAAATCACTCGCATACCTGCGTCTCTCATTTTTCTGTATCATACCCTCATTATAGCACCTTTTTATCTATTGGTACAGCTTCTAAGATGAACTTGGAAGAAAAACGAAGTTTTTCGCCAAAGTTCTTTTCGGTTCCTTTTCTTTCAAGAAAAGGAACAAAACCCCCGCAATGTACTTACGGAACCACCACATGGGGCGCGGTGCCGTCCACGATGGCAACGCCCCGGCCTGGCAGGACCAGTGCGTCCAGGGAGTCCGGGTCTCCGGAGCAAACAATGTACTCAGTCTCCAAACCTGCATCCTCGGCCCAGGCGCCGACCCGGCGCATAAGAGTAGATTTTCCACAGCCGGGCCCACCCTTCAAAATGTAGATGGCTCTAGCTTGTTCCGGGGGCAGCAGATGGTCATACAGTGAATAGAACCCAGCGGGGGAATTGGCTCCCAAAAAATATTGGATATGTGGCAAAGTAGTCATAAGCGACCCTCCATATTAACGATTTTACGTTTTAGACTATGTTTGGAGCGCCCGGTTGGTGAAAATATGAGAAACCGCAAAACAGGGATTGAAGAAAACCGCTGATTTGTGGTATACTGAAAAAAAGAAAGTACGATATTCGTCCAGTCATCTATTTTATATAAGGGAAAGGTTGAGAACAACATGAACGACCAATGGACCAGCACGTTCCGGACAGAAATTGAGTCCTTTCAAGAGACCATCGGCGCTTTTGACCGGGGCGAGCTCGACCGGAAAGCCTATAAGGGCATATCCGGGGGCCTGGGTTCCTATGCACAGCGGGACCCCTCCCGGCACATGCTGCGCCTGCGTATGCCGGGAGGCCGGCTGACCCTGGAGCGGCTGAAATTTTTGGCCGAGACAGTGGAGCGTGAGAAGGTAGACCGGATAAAACTGACCACCTGCGAGACCATCCAGCTCCACGACCTGACGGCAGGCCAGGTGCCCGAAATCATGAAAGCGGCAATTGACAGCACCATTCTCACCAAGGGCGGCGGCGGCGACAATCCCCGGAACGTGATGGCCAGCCCGCTCAGCGGTGTGCAGTCGGGGGAGGCGTTTGACGTTATGCCCTACGCCGAGGCAGTAACCGAATACCTGCTGTCCATCTGCCGGGATATCCACATGCCCCGTAAGCTGAAAATCGCGTTCTGCAATGGGGCGGACGACTGTGTTCACAGCGCCTTCCGGGACATGGGCTTCCTGGCCCAGACGGACGGCACCTTTGCCCTGCGCATTGCCGGGGGACTGGGGGCAGCCCGGCCCTCCATGGGCGTGCTGGTGGACGAGGCGGTGAACCCCAAAGAGATCCTCTACTACGTCCGAGCCATGGTGGATACCTTCTGCGCCCACGGCGACTATGAGAACCGGGCCAGGGCCCGTACCCGCTATATGCAGGACACCCTGGGGCCTGACGGTCTAAAAGATGCTTTCCTGAAAAACGCCGCCGCCCGCAAGGCGGAGGGTGGTCTGGACATTACCGGCCTGGAGGCCCCCGCCGGTATCGCCCGAGACAACACCGGCACGGTGAAACACCCCCGGGCCATCCCTCAGAAACAGCCCGGCCTCTACGCTGTGCAGTACCACCCCATTGGCGGTCTCCTGCCCATAGAAAAACCCCGGCAGCTGTACGAACTGCTCAAGGACATTCCTGGAGCCGAAGTCCGCATCGCCCCCAACGAAACCCTGTATCTGATTAACCTCACCGCCGCCGAGGCAGAGAAAGCACTTGCTGTCACCAGCGACAGCGCGCAAACCGAGTTTGAGTGCAGCGTAGCCTGCATCGGCGCAACCACCTGCCAGCAGGGCGTGCGGGACAGCCAAGGTGTACTTCAGGCTGTGGTGAACGCCGTTCGCGCGGCGGGCATCCCCGACGGCGCTCTGCCCAAGATCTGCATCTCCGGCTGTCCCTCCAGCTGCGCCGCCCATCAGGCTGGGGCCATGGGGTTCCAGGGAGGCGTGAAGCTGGTGGATAAAAAACCGGAACCCGCCTTCAAAATGACCCTCGGAGGGAGTGACCAGCTGGGTGCGGCCCGATTTGGAGAAGGCTCCGCTGCCATTCTGGAGACCGACCTGCCTGCCCTTCTGGTGGAACTGGGCCAAGCCGCCGCAGCCGCCGGCCAGAACTGGGCACAGTGGTCGCAGGATCACGCGCAAGAGCGGGACAGCATTATCGCCAAATACGCATAAAACGCGCAAGAGCGGCCCGAAAGGGCCGCTCTCAGACTATCAAAACCGCAAGAAACGCAGGAATCACCGCCGGAAGGCTTTCGAAATCCCCGGTCATTTATAAAAATACCGCAGGCCCTCCGGGGTTTCCACCCGTCCCAGACAGACCCCCATAACCTGTTCCAAATTGGGGCCTTCGTAGAGCTGCTGGGGCGTTCCCACTTGGCAGACCCGCCCGCCGGAGAGCAGAACTGCCCGGTGGGCGTACCGCAGGGCGAGGGTCAGATCATGGAGTACCATCACCACCGCCCGTCCCTCCTCCGCCAGACGTCGGGCCAGCGCCATCACTTCCAGCTGACAGCTCACATCCAAATAAGTGGTGGGCTCGTCCATCAAGACGGCGGCGGTATCCTGCGCCAGCGCCATAGCTAAATAGACCTTCTGCCGCTGTCCGCCGGACAGTTCGGGCAGAAGCCGGGAAGCCAGCTCCCCCGCCCCCACCCAGTCCAATGCCCGGCGCACCATTTCGTGGTCCTCCCGCCGGTAGCGCCGCGGATAGGACAGATGAGGAAAGCGCCCATGAAGAACCATGCGTCCCGCCGTGATGCTGGGTACAGAGCGGGACTGGGGGAGGTAGGCCACTTTTTGGGCGATTTCTTTGGCTGAAAAGCGGGTAATGGAGACGCCGTCCAGCCGGACTTCTCCGCCAGACCGGGCCAGCAGACCGCAGGCGGTACGCAGCAGGGTGCTTTTTCCACAGCCGTTGGGTCCCAGAACCGCCAGCACCTCGCCGGGCCGGAACTCCAAATTGATTCCCTCCAGCACAGTTCGGCCTGGGTAGCCCGCCTGGAGGTTTTGCAGCTCCATCATGTTCCACCCCCCCTTCTCTGCCGGAACAGGAGCCAGAGAAAGAAGGGGCCTCCCGCCAGAGAGAGCACCACCCCGAGCGGGAGCTCAAAGGGAGCGAACACAAGCCGGGATACCAAATCACACACCGTAAGCAGGAGCGCCCCCCCCAGCGCGGAGGACAGCAGAAGGGGAAAGCTCTCCTCGCCCACCAGGCGGCGCATAATGTGGGGGGTCAACAGACCCACAAAGCCCAGCAGTCCGGCAAAACTCACTGCCGCCCCAGCCAGAGCGGCTGCAAGCATCAGCAGGACCAGCCGCAGACGCTTGGCGGGCAGACCCAGGCTCTGGGCGGTCTCCCGGCCCAGCAGAAGCAGGTCCAGTTCATTGGACAGGGAGAGGGCTGCGGTCAGAGCAATCAAAATGACCCAGAAAGCGGGGGCCAGACGGGCCATGGACAGGTTCCTCACCCCACCGATGCGAAAGTCGGTGTAACCGCTGAGGGCGTCGGGGAAGAAGGTCACCACCGCGTCAATGCCCGCACTGAACATGCTGGACAGCGCCACCCCGGCCAGCACCAGAGTAATCCGGGCCGCTCCGGCCCGCTCCGAGATAAACAGCACCAGCATGACCCCCGCCAATGCCCCCAGAAAGGCGGCGGCGGGGGTCCAGCGTACCGCCTCGGGGGCGATGGCACAGCAGATTGCGGTCGCCAGTCCCGCTCCGGAGTTGACCCCGATAATATTGGGCGCGGCCAGGGGATTGTTCAGCACGCCCTGAATCATTACGCCTGCACAGGCCAGCGCGGCCCCAGCCAGCAGACAGCCGCACAGCCGGGGCAGGCGGGCATAGAGGATAATAGCCGTTTGGGTGCCGCCCCCCCGGCCCATCAGAACGGCCAAAACCTCCCCCGGAGGGATGGGCGCCGCCCCGAAGGTCAGATTGCCCAGACAGGATAACAGCACCAGCCCAAGCAGGAGGGCCATCAGCCCAAGCCGCCCCCTATTCCCCGCACAGAATATCGGACAGCTTCTCATAGGAATCCCCCCACAGGGCGTTGGGCTTCAGGCTGAACATCCGCCGGTCCAGAAGATGAAACCGTCCCCCCTGCACCGCCTGCAAGCTAGACCATGCGGGGTTGGACAGCAGGGTATCCTCCAGATTGGCCTGGGCCGCCGCCTCGTCGGTGCCGTGGTAGACCGCAAAAATATAGTCCGGGTTAGCCTGAAGAATCGCCTCCAAGCTCAGCTCCTCCAACCGCGCACCGTCCTGGTCGGCGATGTTGATGCAGCCCAGTTCCTTCAACATGGGGCCCAGCACGTTATCTTCGCTGTTTTTCACCTTCACACTGCTCCCCGACACTTGAAGCGTCAGAACCGTGGGAGAAAAGCTGTACACTGCCCTGCGGCTCACCGCCTCGTCCACCTGAACCTTGACCTGCGTGCCGTATGTTTCAAAATTCTCCGGATGTCCGGTGAGCTGGGTGAACAGCTCCAGCAGGTCCAGATAGTCCTGGAAGGAGGACACGTCAAAATAAGCGGCGGGGATGCCGGAGCGTTGGAAGGTCTCTTGCAGCTCCAGATTGGAGGGAGAAAGACTGCTGGCAATAATCAGTTCTGGTTCCGCCGCCAGTACCAGTTCGGCGTTGGGCTTCATAGGGGAACCGATGTTGGCGGTCTCCCCCAGCTCCAGCCCGTAGGACTCCCATGCGTCGTTAGCGGTAGCGGCTAACTGGGGCGCTCCCCCCGCCAGCACCCAGACGTCGGCAAAGCTGCCAATCATCACCACCACCCGCTCCGGCTGCTCCAGGTTAAATTCCTGCCCCAAATCGTCGGTAAAGGCGATGGTTTCCACCCCGGCCGCAGTCGGAAGGGAGCTGGAGAGTCCGCCGGAAGTCTGATGGGCAGTTTGCCCTCCACAGGCGGTCAAAAGAAGCGCCGCACACAGCAGCGAGCTAAAAATGTGTCGTTTCATTGGTTTCCTTTCTCGGTCAGGTCAGCATTGATCGATTAAAAATTCAAACTCTGTCCGGTGGACAGGGCGCTGCATTGGGGCCCGAAGCAGTTCTGAAGCAGAGCGAAGGCGGGCTCTCCAGTGCAGTGCCCAGTGTAGAGCTGCTCCACACCCAGCTCGCGCAAAGCGCCGGCCACCTGGAAGACATATGCCTGGGTGCAGTTCATCCCGCTCTCTCCCTTGCCGAACATGTGAAAGCCGCCCACCACAGCAAAGACCCGTTTGCCGGGAAATTGATCCAGCACACTCCGGACAATATTGACAATTCCCCCATGACTGCAAGAATTCAGGACCACCAGTCCTCGCTCTCCCTCCAGCACCAGAGACTGTTCGTGGCGGTAGTCGTCGGGGATAAAGTCATCCTCTCCCCGTTTAAACAGCAGGTCGGCGGCTTGGCCGGCGAATACCGGGTCATGGACGGTCTCCCCCGCCAGCCAGACCCCTTCTGCCAGGGAGTACAGCCCAGTGATTTCCACAAACCGGTTTTGATACTCCCGCCAGAGCGCCCGGTGTACGCCGATATACCGCGGCCCCTCCGGACCGGCGCCGAAGTAGGCCCCCGCCGCCCCAGGGCGGACATAGACCGGGGCACGGCTGTTGCACTGAAAGAACCGGCGCAGGCCGTCGCCGTGGTCGAAGTGGCCGTGGGACAGCACCGCCGCCTCTACTGCGGACAGGTCTACGCCCAGAACCTGGGCATTGTCCGCAAATTTGCCCGAGGCCCCAGCGTCCAGCAGAAGAACCCGGTCCCGGTATTCAATATACAGCGACAGGCCGTGTTCCGGAGTCAGTCCGCATCCCTCCGGGGCGGTGTTTTCCATCAGTACTGTGATTTTCATAGAAGTACCTCCTCGGTCACGCCCGCGTCAGGTCCCGAACCCAGCGGCCGGAGCGCAGGCGGTGGATACCGGCGAAGAATTTGACCGCCTGTTCCAAAGGAAAGGCCAGATAGACCCAGAAAACACTGGTTTTCAGCACCAATCCGCACAGGGCGGCAAAGGGGATCGCCACCCCCCACAGCGGGCCGATGTCCACAAGGGTAGCGGCTTTCACGTCGCCTCCGCCCCGAAGAACTCCGGTGATATTCACACTGTTGAAGTCCTTCAAGGGCATGGCAAGGGCCATCATCACCATCATCATAGACGCCACCCCGGCAGAACCGGGGGACAGCTTGAACAGCGGGTAGACCCATGCCGGTGCAGCAAATTGGACAAAGGCCAGCAGCAGCACCCCTAACACCACGCCTCCGGCGCACGCCAAGGTGTTCAGAGCCTTACCCACGTCCAGCACTTTGTCCGGGCGGCCCGCACCGATCTCCCGGCCAATGATAATGGAGGCTGTGGAAGCTAAGCCAAAGGACACAACCATAGTGATCTTTTCCATGTTTCCAGCGATGGTGTACGCGGCCAGAATCTCAGTGCTATTTGCCATGTGCCCCATGATGGTGGGAAAAACGGAGGTGCCCATCCCCCACATGGTCTCGTTGCATACCACAAGCCCGCCATATTTCAGGAAACGGCGGGTCATATCCATTCCAGGCCGGAGCAGAAGATGGAGATGGACCCGAAAAAACCGGTTTTTCATCATGTGAAGGACCACAATGGTGACCTCCAGCAGGCGGGCCGTCAGGGTAGCCACCGCCGCCCCCCGAACGCCCATGGCGGGTGCACCCAGCTTACCAAAGATAAACACCCAGTTCAGGAAGGTGTTGACCGTCATTGAGGCCACCAGAATATACAGTCCCAGCTGGGGGCGCTCCATACTGCGGTAGGCGGCCACATACATCATGGTAAAGGCGTTGCACACATAAGACATCCCGGCGATGGAGCCATACTGCGCAGCCATCTCAATCACTTCCGGCTCGTTGCCGAACAGGCTGAGAAACTCTACCGGACAGACCAGAAGAATCGCCGCAAAGAGGGAGGACACCAGCAGAACCACCCACAGGGCCACCCCCAGAACACGATTGATCGACTCCATCTCCTGTTTGCCCCAGTACTGGCTGACCAGCACCGAGGACCCGCTCTGCACGCCAAAAATGAACATTTGCACCGCGAACAGCGGAATATTAGCCAGCGTCACCGCCGCCATCGGCACTTCCCCCAGCATGCCCACCATAAAGGTATCCGCCATGCCCAAGGCGCTGGTAATCAGGTTTTGCAGTACAATCGGCATGGCCAGCAATACCACCTGCTTATAAAATCCAGGTTTTTGCTTCAAGAATGCGAACATGAAAATTGGCTCCTTCGTATCATGATAACGTGGGAAAATAGGCGTTCTGAGCCGCTTTCAGCCCCTGGATCAGCGCGTCCACATCCGCGCGGGTGCTGTCATAGGAAAAACTGATCCGTAAGGCGCCGTCCAGCTGCGGTTTGGGCAGTTTCAAAGCCGCAAAGACATGGCTGAGCGTTCCCTTGTGGCAGGCAGACCCAGACGAAATATAGATCCCACGGTCGCTGAGCACCCGTACAATGACCTCGCTCTTGCAGGCGGGCAGGGAGATAGGCAGAATATGGGGCGCTCCCTCCGGGACAAGAACCACCGCCTCGGGAAGTTCCCAAGCCAGCCGGTCAACCGTATAGGCTTTCAGGCTGGACATGCGGGCGGTATCCACATCCATGGCGGCCGCGCCCAGGCGGGCGGCGGCGGCAAAGGCGGCAATCTGGGCGGTGGCCTCCGTGCCGGAGCGCAGGCCAGACTCCTGTCCACCCCCCCGGATAAGCGGCGGGAGATTCACCCCCTCACGGATATACAGCGCCCCAATTCCCTTAGGTGCATGAATCTTGTGCCCGCTGACGGACAGCAGGTCCACCCCCAGCTCCTTGGGGGTAAAAGGCACCTTTAAAAAGCCCTGGACCGCATCACAGTGGACCAGCGCGGGACAGCCCGCTGCCTTGACCGCCTGAACGGCCTCCTTGACTGGGAGAATGGTTCCCAGTTCGTTATTCACCAGCATCATGGACACCAGAACTGTGTCCGGGCGGAGGGCGGCGGTAATCTGGGCGGGGTCAATGCGGCCCTTGCGGTCCGGCTGGAGGTATGTCACCTCATACCCCTTCTGTTCCAGCGCCTTGCAGGGCTCCAGCACGGCGGCATGTTCCACGGCAGTAGTCACAATATGCTTGCCCTGCCGGCGGTTCAGTTCCAGTGCGCCGGAGATCGCCCAGTTATCGCTCTCAGAACCGCAGGATGTGAAATGGACCTCATCCGCTTGACAGCCCAGCGCCCCAGACAGGGATTCCCGGCAAGTTTGCACCAGTCCGGCGGCCTTTTTTCCGAAGGCATACTGGGAAGAGGGGTTCCCCCACTCCTTTGTCATAGCCTCCCAGGCCGCTTGTGCCGCCTCCGGCCGCACCGGCGTAGTGGCGGCATTATCCAAGTAGTGAAACATCGTATTTGCCTCCTGAAATCGAAATCAGTACGGGGTATTTTATGCTGTTTTGCAGGGAAAGTCAAGAGGCGTTTGAGGCGGGTCGTGAAATCAAATTTGCGGGGCGGTTTATCTTGCAAAGTGGAAGGGTTTTGTATATAATGGAACCAGAAAAACAGCTCGAGAAAGGAGCGGTGCGCTATGGACCCTGCGTCTAATATTTGTTACATCGTGGGAGCAATGTCGCTGACCCCCGATCTGCGTCCCTACCCCGTCTCCGGGGACTACGTCATCGCCGCCGACCGGGGGTTCGATTCCTTGATGGCCTACGGCGTCCCACCGGACCTGGCGGTGGGGGATTTTGATTCTCTGGGCCATCGGCCCAACCACCCCAATGTGATCCAGCTCCCCGCCGAGAAGGATGACACCGATATGGTCTACGCCATCCGAAAGGGCTTGGAGCTGGGCTACCGCCGGTTCATTCTGTTGGGCGGCGTGGGGGGACGGCTGGAACATACCCTGGGGAATCTTCAGCTGCTGGACTGGCTGGCGCTCCATGGGGCGCAGGGATTTTTGGCCGGAGAGAAAACCGCTGCCACCTGCATCCGCGACGGCGGAAAGATTATCTTTCCGCCCTCCATGTCCGGCTACCTGTCCGTATTCTGCAACAGCGGCAAGGCAGAGGGCGTGGAACTGTCCGGACTGAAATATCCGCTGGAAGACTTCACCCTAACCGGAGATTTCCCCTTGGGTGTGAGCAACCAGTTTTTGGCGCAGGAGGCCCCTGTGTCGGTCCAGTCGGGCAGTCTGCTCCTGATTTGGGAGGACCGGGGGGACTTCTACTCCCAGCTGCCCCAGCTTTGGGCGCGTTAACCTTCTTCCCACCAGCTCTGGAGGCAGTGGAAAACCACTGCCTCTTTTTCTCTGCTGTAAGCTGGTGACAAATCGCACCGGATGCCGCCGGCGGGCGTCTTTTCTACTGGCATCTTTCCATCAAGTACTTTCAAAAATGAAGTATTCGACGTTTTTCGACAAAATATCTTGTCCTCTCGCTGTTTTTGTTCCATAGTTTAAATCAGGGTGAATTTTCCATCGCATACTGGGAAAACTAGCCTGAAAGAGAAAAAGATATGGAGGTCAAAAACTATGGCAAGAAAGACAGTGGAGCGCAATATTTCCTATGATGAGACCCGAAAAATCTATTATGTCAGCATGGACCTGGGCAAAGACAAAGACGGAAAGCGGGTCAAGCGGTACCAAACCTACCGCACTCTCTATGCCGCCCGCATGGGTCTGCGGGATTTTCTCACCCACCGGGAGCAGGAACTTCGCACCCCTAAGCACGACCTGACTCTGGCCGACTGGCTGGAGAGCTGGCTGGACAACATTGTCCGGCCCACCCGGGCGGAGACCACCGTGTACGGCTATCAAAAGATTATTGAAAATCATGTTCTTCCCGCGCTGGGCCACATTCCCCTACTGAAGCTCACGCCTATGGACATTCAGCAGTACTATATCCATATCCAGCAGGAGACCGGCCTGTGTTCCAACACCCTGCGGCGGCACCACGACCTGCTCTCTTCCGCACTGCGTTCGGCAGTGCGTCAGGACAAACTGCTCACATCCCCTATGGACCGGGTGGAACCGCCCCGTGCCAAGCAGAAGGAGGCGTCCTACCTCCGGCCCGAGGAGCTGAAACAGCTCTATGCCCTTCTGGAGGGGCACACACTGGAGATCCCCGCCAAGCTGGCTGGCAGCCTGGGGATGCGCCGGGAGGAAATCTGTGGTCTGAAATGGGACTGTATTGATTTCCAGCGCCAGCTGCTGTCCATCAAAGAGGCCCGCACCGCCTTTGGGGCCATGGTGGTCCAAAAGGAGACCAAAACCCGTTCCTCCGTGCGTACCCTGTTCATGCCCGATGACGTGGCCCAGCTGCTTTACACCGAACAAGAGCGCCAGAAGCAGCTGTATCGGGAGGGGCGGCTGGAGGAACCCAGCCAATTTGTGGTCCTGGACCACAAGTTTCTGCCTTACTCCCCCAACGCCCTCTCTCTGGCCTTCACCCGCTTTGTCCGCAAGCACAATCTGCCCCGAGTCACCCTTCACGGCCTTCGCCACTCCTTCGCCACTGTGGCTTCCTTCCAGGGCGTCCCGCTGTTCGACATCGGCAAAGCTCTGGGCCATGCCACGCCCGCCACGACCGGCAAAATCTACACCCATTTGGTGGACCACACCCATGAGGATACCCTCTTAAAGGTTTCTGACGCATTGAAATAAAATACAGCAGGAGCGGGGACCAATCGGTCCTCGCTCCTGCTTATCATACCTTGGAATCGGGTATCCAGCTGAACGGGGGAACTTACTTCAGCTCCACCTTGGCGCCGGACTCCTCCAGCTTCTTCTTCAGCTCCTCGGCCTCGTCCTTGGAGACGGCCTCTTTCAGGGTCTTGGGAGCGCCCTCAACGGCGGCCTTGGCCTCAGCCAGACCCAGACCGGTGATCTCACGGACAGCCTTGATGACCTTGATCTTGGCAGCAGCATCAAAGCCGGCCAGAACCACGTCAAACTCGGTTTTCTCCGCAGCGGCCTCAGCGGCTCCGCCGCCAGCGGCGGGCGCAGCCATAGCGGCGGCGGACACGCCGAACTCTTCCTCCAGAGCCTTCACCAGCTCAGACAGCTCCAGAACGGTCAGAGCCTTAACTTCCTCGATCAGAGCAGTAATTTTCTCACTAGCCATGATAAATTAACCTCCTAATTGTGTAAGATCAAATTTTATTCCGCTCCCTGCCGGGAGCATTCTGCCGCTTATTCTGCGGCGGGAGCCTCGGCTTCTTCTGCTCCCTCCTTGGCGGCGGGCTGGCCGCCCTGCTCGGCGATGGCTTTCAGCACGATAGCCAGGCTGGTAATGGGAGCCAGCATCATACCCAGAGCCTGGGCCTGAAGAACGTCCTTAGCAGGCAGTTCCGCCAGAGCCATGATCTCGTCCAGGGAAAGCACCTTGCCGTCCATAAAGCCGCCCTTGATGGTAAACTTGCCGTCGCCCAGCTTCTTGGCGTGCTTGTTGACCACGCGCATGGGGGCGATGGGGTCGCCGGCGCTGGTGGCCAGAGAAGTGGTGCCGTTGAGCACCCCGTCCAGCTCCTTCAAGCCGGCATCGTCCAGAGCGAAGCGGACCAGCGTGTTTTTCACTACGCTGTACTTCACATCGTTCTGCCGCAGCTCAGCGCGCAGAGCGGTGTCCTCCGCCACGGTGATGCCCTTGTAGTCCACCAGCACGCCGCTGGCGGCGCCCTTCAGCTGCTCTTCCAGAGCGGCCACAATAGCCTTTTTTTCAGAAAGGACCTTTGCGTTAGGCATTTTGGTTTCACCTCCAGAAAGTTGTTCACGCGCAACAAAAAACCTCCCGCCGGAAGACAGGAGGACAGCACAAACAAAGTTGATCATTCCTTTGTATGCACTCTCGGCAGGAATTACGCCCTTCCGGGCCCCTGCTGTCTTTGAACGCAAGGGGGATTATACCCCAATTTGGGACAAATGTCAAGGGATTCTTTCCAAATTTCCGCAAAAGGCGGCGTTCCCATTTCGACGCCGTTAAGATTTTCCATTCCGCCGGTCCGGCCTTTACCTTTGCCCGGATTTTTGATATAATTGTAGAACTTTAGGAGGTGCCGCCATGTCCCAGCGCGTCAACGAACTGTATCACTGGCTGGATGTACAGGCCCACCGCGTCCCGGCGGTCCCCCGGAATCTGGGGGTAACGGCGCTGTTTCTGTGCGCCGCTTACTACGCCAGCAGCATCCTCATAACCCACACGGGCGGAGAGAACAACTCCGCCCTGGTCTTCGTGCTGGCTGTGGCCCTGATCTCCCTGCTCACCTCCGGCTATGCCTATGGCATCGCCGCCTCGATTGTCGGGGCGCTGTTCATCAACATCTACTTTATGGAGCCTTACGATGCCTTCTCCCTCAGCCGCACAGGCTACCCGGTAACGATGCTGTCCATGGTAGCTGTGTCCTGCATGGTGTGCGCCCTGACGGCCCGGGTAAAAAAACAGGCCACCGAGGCCGTCCGCCGGGAAAAGCGGACCAAGGCCCTGTACGAACAAAACGAGAAACTCAACGCGGAAAAGACGGCCATTCAGCTCCAGTCTGACCGCATCTCCATCCGAGAAAACATTCTGCGGGCGGTGTCCCACGACCTGCGCACCCCGCTTACCTCCATCTCGGGGGCGGTGTCGGTGCTTCTGTCCAGCCCGGAAGTCTCGCCCAAAAATCTGGCCATGCTCTCCGACATCAAACAGGATGCAGACAGCCTGATCGTTATGGTCGAAAACCTGTTGTCCGTTACCCGGGTACAGGACGGCACCATGCCGCTGAAAAAGCGGGAGGAGATGCTGGAGGAGGTGGCGGGAGACGCCCTGCTCACCACCCGGCGGCGTTTTCCTGACTGCTGCATTGAACTGGACCTGTCAGAGGACATCCTCTATCTGCCCATGGACACACTGCTGGTAAAACAGGTCATTGTTAACCTGTTGGAAAACGCAATCCGCCACTCGGGCGACACAGAACACATCACCCTGCGCCTGTACCGCCAGGAGGACTGGGCTGTGGTGGAGGTGCGGGACCGGGGCCGGGGGCTGTCTGCGGAGGTGTGTCAGGCCGTCCGTACCGGCCAGCCCATGCCCCGCTCTCTGTCCGGCGATTCTACCCGAGGTATGGGCATCGGCCTGTCCGTGTGTCAGAGCATTATCAAAGCCCACGGCGGCTTCTTTACCGCCGGGAACCATCCCGGCGGCGGCGCGGTATTCCGCTTTGGACTGCCCGCCGAACCGGCCGGCCTCCCCGCAGAGCCGCATCAACGAACGGAGGGTTTCCCATGAGCGAAAAACAGACCATTCTGATTATTGAGGATGAGCGGGCCATCAGCAACTTTATCAGCCGCGCCCTGTCCGCCAACGACTACCGCACCATCCCCGCCTACACAGGTAAGGAGGGGCTGTCCCTGTTCTTCTCCCACGGCCCCGACCTGGTGCTGCTGGACCTGGGGCTTCCCGACATGGATGGACTGGAGATTCTGGCCCAGTTCCGGGGCCTGCCCCGGGAGATTCCGGTTATCATCATCTCCGCCCGGGATCGGGAGGCGGAAAAGGTTCGCGCTCTGGACATGGGGGCGGACGACTATGTCGTAAAACCCTTTGGCGTGTCTGAACTGCTGGCCCGGATTCGCTCCGCCCTTCGCCGTGCAGACCGGATCAAGCTGAGCCAGGGGATTCAGCGCGACGTATACCAGATTAAGGACCTGACCATTGATCTGGCAAAGCATCAGGTGCTTCTGGCTGGGGAGGAGATTCACTTCACCCAAAACGAATTTAAAATTTTGGAACTGCTTGCCATTCACGCTGGAAAAGTGCTTACCTACGACTTTATTTTAGAGCATATTTGGGGCCCCTACGGCGGCAGCGGCAGCAACCAAATCCTGCGGGTCAACATGGCGAATATCCGCCGGAAGTTAAAGGAAAATCCCTCAGACCCCAGGTACATTCACACCGAACTGGGCATCGGATACCGTATGCTGGATGACTAAGGTTTATCAAAATGCCGGAACGACGGCTAATTTAACAGCTTTTTTACAGCCGTTCCCCCTTCATTGATACCCATTTTATCCCAAATCCACTATAATCAACTTGTAGACCGGGCGGCCAGTCCGCCTCTCTCCTGGACGGGCCCCTCTCTCCCCGGTATGCAAATGACCGCCCCCCTTCCGCCAAAGGGGGGCGGCTGCTTTTTCTTGTCTTTGGTCCCAGCGCCGGACAAAGTGTTCCCATGACGCCAAACGCTGGATTCGACCGGCGCATCAGGCCATCTTCGTAACCATACGCTGGAAGGCGCTGTGAGGGACGTCGTCTTCCACCACCACGCTGGCCTTTTTACCCACCAAGGCGAACAGACCCAGCAGAGACCGGGCGTCCAACATCATATCTTTGGTAAACAGCCACACCTCATAGGGGGCCTCACAGGCCAGACGGTTGATTTTCTCCACCTGGGCCTCGTCTTTAATCTCAATTTCTTTCAGCATAGAGGGAACCTCCTTTTTAAACGCGATACATTACATACGCCCATCGGGCAGGGGTTTCAGGCCGCATATCTCAGCGGCAACCCTATTTTAACCGGAAAAACCTGCCTGCGTCAAGACCGTATCTGTTTAAATTGCATAAATATATATATCAAATTTTGTTTAATATAAACAAAGACTTCCTTCTTTGCTTTAGCCATTGACACCCCATTTTTCTCGGATTATAATTAGACACTGTTACCGTGATCGAATGATTTTGAATCCAGAAAGGGGCTTTTCCCATGAGTCACACCCGTGTTTACAATTTTGCCGCCGGTCCGTCCGTGCTCCCGCTGTCCGTACTGGAGCGCGCCGGGGCGGAACTTACCAACTACCGAAATTCCGGCATGTCCGTGATGGAGATGAGCCACCGGTCCAAGATGTTTATGGACATCTTTCAGGAGACAAAGGATAAGCTGCGCAGGCTGATGAACATTCCTCAGGACTACCATATCCTCTTCCTCCAGACCGGAGCTTCGGGCCAGTTCTCTGCCATTCCGCTGAACCTTATCAGCCGGACCGGCAAGGCGGACTATGCGGTTACTGGCAACTTCTCCAATCTGGCCTGCCAGGAGGCAAAGAAGTACGGCCAAATCAGTCTGGCCTGCGACACCAGCAGCCGCAACCACAGCTGCATCCCCAGACAGACGGACCTGAAGCGGGACCCGGAGGCGGGATACTTCTACTACTGTGCCAATAACACCATCTATGGCACGGAATGGGACTACATCCCCGAAACTGGAGCCGTACCACTGGTGTGCGATATGTCCTCCAACATTCTGTCTATGCCGGTGGATGTTTCTAAGTTCGGCTTGATCTACGCCGGGGCCCAGAAGAATATGGCCCCCGCCGGACTGACTGTGGTAATCCTTAAAGACGGTCTGGCCGGCTGTGAACTGCCCCTTACCCCGCTGATGATGAACTACAAGATCATGATTGAAAAGGACTCCATGTACAATACGCCCCCCTGCTGGTGCATCTACATGCTGGGCTTAATGCTGGACTGGGTGGCGGAGCACGGCGGGACAGAGGGGATGGAGAAGTTGAAATGGCAGCGGGCCAATATGCTCTATGATCTGCTGGACTCCTCCCGCCTGTTCACCTGCCATGCGGAACCGGGCTCCCGTTCCGGGATGAATGTCACCTTCCGCACCGGAGACGAGACGCTGGACGCAAAATTTGTTCAACAGGCGGAGGAGGCCGGATTGGTCAACCTGAAAGGCCACCGGAAAACCGGCGGCATGCGGGCCTCCATCTACAACGCCATGCCGTTGGAGGGCGTTGAGAAGCTGTGTGATTTTATCCGGGCCTTTGACAAAGAGAACGGATAGAAAGGAGGAGCCTATGTCCCGAAAAAGTCATCTCCATTGGCTGACAACCGCGGCCCTGTTTGCCGCCGCGATTGCGGTTATGACCGCCTATATGTTCCATATTCCAATTCCAACTGGGGGCTACATCCATTTGGGAGACGCCCTGATCTACTTGGCCGCCTGTCTGCTCCCCGCCCCCTACGCCGCCGCTGCGGCGGCGGCCGGCGCAGGGCTGGCTGATCTGTTGACTGCACCGATGTGGGTTCTGCCCACCTTAATCATTAAGCCGCTGGTGGCGCTGTTCTTCACCAGCCGTCAGGCGCGCATCCTGTGCCGCCGGAACTGCGCCGCCGTGGCACTGGCCGGACTGCTTTCCCCCACCGCATATGCCCTGGCTGGCTGTGCCATGGCCGGGACTATGGCCGCGTTTCTGCCCCAGTTTTTGGGAACTCTGGCCCAGGGCGCCGGCAGCGCCGCGCTGTTTTTCACAATAGCCCCGGCACTGGACGGAGTAAACCTGAAAGAGCGCCTGGCCTGACGCAGGGACCTTCCGTTCCCGTGTCGCAACATCAAACGAACACGAGGTAATTTCCATGTACCGTATCAAAACTTTGAACAAAATATCCTCCGTGGGTCTGTCCCGACTGGACCGGGACCGCTTTCAGGTGGGGAGCGAGGTGGAAAATGAGGATGGGATCTTGGTCCGCTCCGCCCCTATGCACGACTATGTGTTTTCGGAATCCCTCCGGGCCATTGCCCGGGCCGGGGCTGGAACCAACAACATCCCCATCGACCGCTGTTCGGAAAACGGAATAGTGGTGTTCAACACCCCCGGAGCCAACGCCAACGCGGTGAAGGAACTGGTCATAGCCGCCATGCTGATTGCCTCCCGGGATATTTTGGGCGGAGCCGACTGGGTCCAGGAGCAGGCCCACACGCCAAAGGTGGATGTTGCCGCCGCCGTGGAAAAGGGCAAATCCGCCTTTGCCGGACCGGAGCTGTACCGTAAGACCCTGGGTGTAATCGGCCTGGGTGCCATTGGCGCATTGGTGTGCAACACCGCGCTGGACCTGGGGATGGACGTCTACGGTTACGACCCCTTCCTGTCGGTGGACGCCGCTCTACGCCTGGACCGTCACGTCCATGTGGTAAAGGATGTAGACGAACTCTATAAGGTATCCGACTATGTCACCCTCCATATTCCCTACAGCGGCACAACCAAAGACTTTATCAACGCCGATGCCATTGCCAAGATGAAGGGACAGGTCCGGATTTTGAACCTGGCCCGGGGCGGGCTGGTCAACGAGGATGATCTGATTGCTGCGCTGGAGTCGGGCCGGGTGGCCAAATACGTCACCGATTTCCCCGACCACCGGATCACCACCGTAAAAAATGTGATTGCCCTTCCCCATCTGGGAGCCTCCACCCCAGAGAGCGAGGAGAACTGCGCCGTGATGGCGGCCCGCCAGCTTCAGGACTATCTGCTCAACGGCAACGTTACCAACTCGGTCAATCTGCCCAACGTAGCCCAGGATTGGAGCGGCATTGCCCGTATCTGCCTCATCCACAAAAACGTGCCCGCCATGCTGACCCAAATCATGACCACCCTGTCAGACGACCACATCAATGTAGAGAACATGACCAACAAGTCCAAGAAGGACTATGCCTACACCATGGTAGATGTGAACACCCGTCTCACCGAGGAGGCGGTAGAGGAACTGCGGGCGATTCCGAATATGATCCGGGTTCGGGTACTGAACCACTGAGCGGACAAAACCGGCGGCGCAAAATGCCGCCGGTTTTTTGGGAATGTTTCCTGCCGGACGGGGCACACTAAGAACCTGTATTCCCCGGCTGTGAATACAGGTTCTCAGGACATCTCAAATAAGGAGGAATCACCCATGCGCAAGCAGAAAAATCCGAAGAGCCGGGACCCCCGTACAGGCTGGAGCCTGCTGGGCAGCGCCCCCATCGCCGGACAAAACCGCACAGATACTGCAGCCAATGCCCAGGACCCTATGGCAGACCCGCTGGAAATGCGGATGAAGCGGGAAGGACACGATATGTGAAAATGACCGGGACAGCTTTGCTGTCCCGGTCTTCTTCACACATTCTTCACAAAAAGTTCCAAGTCTGGTGAAGATTGCCCAGGGGTATTGTGGTATTCTATGGGCAGATCAAGGGACTGATCCAAAGTTCAGCGGGGCGGCAGAAGCTGCCCCATGGTCTGGCAGACTGCGCAGAAGCCGGACATATTTGGCAATTCTCTCAAATTGTCAAAGCCTCCCGGCGCGAGGTATGCGCCCCACTGCCGCCCCGCAGGCAGCTGCTTCCGGCGCGGCAGACCAAAAATTCCCGTCTTTGACGGTTCTATATAATTCCTCTCTCTTTTTCATCCGAAAGCCCGCCGTTTTCCCGGCGGGCTTCCTTACGTTTCATGGTCCGGACCCGCTGCCATGCCAGCCCAATCCAGAACGAGCCGGTAGTAGTCACAGTCCAGAATGGCGCCGGAGTAGGCCACCCGGTTCTGGACATCGGCCACCATCTCGGCCACTTCGTCCAGATTGGGTTCTGCCCCATCCCAGCGGGTAAACTGGTCCTGAATGGAGTTGTAGTACCCATCCTGATTAATAAAACTGTAATTGGCGAAGATGACCAGCGGAGGGGTGGAAGAGAGGATATCCGAGCCCATGATGAGCCGGGAGTCGTAATCCAGGCCAAACAGGTTGGAGAGGGTGGGCATCACGTCCAGGCTGGAACAGTACTTGTCCACCTTGACGGCGGTGCCCTCCATGTCGCCGCTCCAGAGGATGAGGGTATTTTGATAAATTTCAAACACCGGGTCCACCTCATGGCCCAGCAGTTCGCTGTACTGTTCGTCGGTGAGGCCGTAGGGATAGTGGTCGGCGGACAGGACAATGACGGTATCCTTCAATTTGCCCGCCGCTTCCAGCTGGTCCACCAGACTTTCCAGCGCCAGCTCCAGTTCCATCTGGCAGGCCAGATAACACCGCACCTCTTCGCTGTAAGGCAGGTCCGCCACGGCGTCCCAGTGGCGGGCGGACATAGCGTTGGTCTCCAGGTTATAGTTCAAATGGCCGCTGACGGTGAGGCAGTAGACCATAAACTGGTCCTCATTGGCAAACATGGGGACGATTTTTTCCATCATCTCCAGGTCAGAGGGGGGCCAGATCTCTTCCAGCTCCAGTCCCTGCCCCAGGGCATAATACTCATACCCCATATTGGGGTGGGACCGATCCCGGTCATAGTAATTGTAGAGATAGTTATGAAAGGCGAAGGTTTGGTAGCCCTTCCGGCGGAACTGGTTGCCCAGCGCAAAGGGCATTTCATTCTCCGAAGACAGCGAGTAGCTCCATACTCCGGATTTGGGGATCAGGCCGGTGGTCGTGACATACTCCCCGTCTGAGGTAGATACTCCCCACAGAGGCGTATAGAAGTGATCAAAGACGAAGCCCTGGTGGGAAAGCTTCCAGAGGGTAGGGGTGCGTTCCGGGTCCATCGCCAGGGTAGAGAAGCCCTCTGCCACAATCCAGACCAAGTTCTTCCCCTCAAAATATCCGGTCCACAGATTTTCCGGCGTGGGTTCCCGCTGAGCAAACCACTGGTGGGCGCTTTTCAGTCCTTCGTCCTCCTCCCGCTCGATCAGGGTTTCAAAATCGATGGGCAGGGTGTGGAAACCGGAAACTGTTTCGGGCCGGAAAACGCTGTCCGGCGCAGGAGGGTCCTCCTCCGGAGGGAGGGTGGGCTCCAGGTCAGGGGGCGCTTTGTCCGGTTCTGGCTCTGGCTCCATATAGGGCTCATCCGGCTTGATGCCGAACAGCACCCGGCCCAGCTCCAGCCCAGTCTGTGTGAACACCCCAAAATTCTGCACCTCCAGTTCGGGGGTGGCTGTGCGGTAGTAGATGTACCGCAGAGACAGCACACCGCCGCCGCACAGCAGCACCAGACCCATCGCGGTGAGCTGGACGGCGGCGGCCATGGCCGCCCATCTCAGACGTTGGCCTCTGCCAGCGTCTAAATGTTCAGTAAGGATTCTTTTCCGCAATGTCCATGCAAGCACAGTGGGAACAACCATCATCAGAATCGGGAACCAGTTGCGCAGCACGTTGCCCACCGCCATCTCCCCGAAAGACTGCGCAACCATCGCCATTTTGGTCACGGAGAAGATGGTTAAAAAGGCTTTAAACATGTGGTAGTAGACCACCTGCGAGCCAATCCACACAGAGACCAGGGCGGCGCACACCGCCAGCAGAATCCGTCCCCGGCGGGGCGGGACGCTTCCACACAGAAGCCCCAGCAGCAGGGCAGGAGGAAGGGTGAACAAAAACGTGAACACCACGCCCTCCATGGTGAGAGTGCGGAAGCAGTAGAGCTTTAAAAACAGCTCCTCATAGTAGATAACCGCCAGCAGAAAAAAAGAGGGTGCCGCCAGCTGCCGCCAGCGATCCCACAGCGCGGTAAGAGCACTTTTTTCGTCGTTCAAAGGGGGTACCTCCGTATGATTGAGGGGCGTCGCACAGGCGAAGACCCGCCGCTTGGGCGTTTTGACATTATTCAGTCCTATTGTACTGGATTGTCTCACACTTGTCAACGGCAGCCCGTTTGGAGAACGCCCCGCTGCAGTGGTGCTATATATTTAATCAAAAAAGTACTATTCTAGCCGTCCTATTTTGTGGATTAGCACCAGAGAATTTACTTGAAAAAAGTGCTCAGATCTGTTATGATATCTCTGCTTCATAGTTTGTTCATAAAGTTTACCCAAGCGGATGAGGAAAAGGAGGGAAACTGTGTCTCAGCTGAGCCAAGCGGTGATGCAGGGACTGATCAAGTCCTACCGCGCCTATTACGATGTGGAAGAAATCCACGACGGCACACCGATGAAAGCCCTGTGCGCCTACCATAACCGGAACAGTCAATATGTATTGGTGAAAGAGGCGGAACTGTGGGCGGCGGAGAACCACGAGTACCTCTACCTTTGGGATGCGGGCTGTCTGGACGAGGAACTGGTGGACGAGATGGTTCGCCGGACCCTGGCTGACGGAGAACCCCGCGTCAGGCCCCATTCCCAGCATATGTACACCTATCTTACCGTTGTGACGCTGTACGACAGCGTCCGGCCGGAGGCTCTGAACAAGCTGAAAAAGCAGAAGAGACGCCGGGAGTATAAGCTATCGCTCCATGGATGGATGGAGTTTCGAATAGCCGCCGTGGATCTTTCCACGGCTGAAATTACCACTAACCGGGCCGGGAAGTCCCTGGCAAAGGACCTGAACCGGCTGGTGGGACGTATTCTTGAAGCAAATCATCAAGTAGGAGAGGAGAAATAGACAACAATGAATGCAGTTTTGGTACTTCTGGTCGGCTGTGCCATTTTGATTGCCGGTTATATTTTCTACGGAAAATGGCTGAGTGATCAGTGGGGCGTGGACGACACCAAGACCACTCCGGCTCATGAGCTGGAGGATGGCATGGACTATGTCCCTGCCAAGGCCCCTGTCCTGATGGGACATCACTTTTCCTCCATCGCCGGCGCTGGCCCTATCAACGGCCCCATTCAGGCAGCGGTTTTCGGGTGGGTGCCCGTGGTGCTCTGGGTGCTGATTGGCGGCATTTTCTTCGGTGCGGTCCATGACTTCGGCGCACTGTTTGCCTCCATCCGCCACAAGGGCCAATCCATTGGCGAGGTCATCTCTGCCAACATTGGCTCCCGGGCCAAAAAGCTGTTCCTGATTTTCTCGTACCTGACCCTGATCTTGGTGGTGGCTGCCTTTGCCGCCATCGTGGCGGACACCTTCAAGGCCACCTATGGTGAGGGCGGTGCGCTGAATGTAGAGGCTTCCGCCGCCAACGCCTCCGTGGCTATGGTCTCCATTCTGTTTATCGTCATGGCCATCCTGTTTGGCATTCTGGTTTACCGCCGCGGCGCACCGCTGTCTGTGGCAACCGTGGTGGGCGTGGCCGGCATTGTCATCTGTCTGGTCATCGGACTGAACTTCCACCCCATCTACCTGAGCAAGGATGTTTGGATGTGGATTATCGGCGCGTATATTCTGGTGGCTTCGGTGGCGCCGGTATGGATTCTGCTCCAGCCCCGGGACTACCTCAGCTCCTTCCTGCTCTACGGCATGATGATCATTGCTTTCGTGGGCATCCTGGGTGCGGGCGTAATGGGCCAGAATACCAGTCTGGATATGCCCGCCTTTACCGGTTGGAAAGACACGATGACGGTCAGCGCCACTGGCGCCCCTGCCTCTCTGGGCACCGTGTTCCCCGCCCTGTTCATCACCATCGCCTGCGGCGCCATCTCCGGCTTCCACTCCCTGGTAGGCTCGGGCACCACCTCCAAGCAGCTGGACCGCGAGCGGGACGCCAAGCCCATCGCCTACGGCGGTATGCTTATTGAGTGCGCCCTGGCCCTCATCTCTCTGTGTGCGGTGGCCTTTGTGTGGAACCGCTATTCCCTCAACTTCGGCGAGGAGGGCTTCCTCCGGGCTCCCACCCAGGTATTCGCCACCGGCTTGGCCGGTATGGTGGCCTCCATCCCCGGCCTTGCCGGCGTAGAGAGCATCGTGCGCACCCTGCTGATCCTCACCGTGTCCGCTTTCTGCCTCACCTCTCTGGACACCGCCACCCGTCTGGCCCGCTATATGTTCCAGGAGTTCTGGCTGGAGCCTGGTCAGACCTACAAGGACGTCACCGGCATCAAGGCCACACTTGCTAACCCCTATGTGGCTACCGCGATTACCGTGGCGCTGGGCATTGCCTTGGGCATGAACGGCTACAGCGTGATTTGGCCCCTGTTCGGCGCGGCCAACCAGCTTCTGGCCGGATTGGGCCTGCTGGCCGTGTGCGCATGGCTGGGCAACATCGGAAAAAACAATAAGATGTTCTATGTCCCCATGATCTTTATGCTGGTAGTCACTATCTGGTCCCTATGCCAGACGGTTCAGAGCCGCTTTACGGCCATCTTTGCCGGTACCGCCGCCTTTGCCACTTACATCCAGGGCGTTCTGGCTGTGGTGTTGGTGGTGTTGGCTGTGGTGCTGGCCATCGAGGGCATCCAAACCATTTTTGGCGGCAAGAAGAGAGCCTGAACTCTTGTTCCATCCAAACAGAGCAAAAAAGGGTCTGACACTACAGTTTAAATATTTCTTTGGCCGGCAGCAGGGCTGCCGGTCGTTTTTTTATTGTCTGCGCCCAAAAACCCGCGAATCTGACATGGGTCCTGCACTATAATGGACTGGAAAATAATGGGATATCCCAGAGAGAGGAGCGGGTCAGACATGCCAGTGACCTGTAAAGAGGACAAGCGCCATCTCATGGCGCGGGTGGCCGGAGAGCTGGACCACCATGGAGCCAGGGCGGTAATGGAGGAGCTGGACCGCCGCATCGACCAGGCACGGCCCCAGGAGCTGACCTTAGACCTGAGCGGGCTGACCTTTGCCGACAGTTCCGGCATCGCCGTACTGCTCCGGGCCTACCGGAGAATGGGCCAGGTGCGGGGTTCCATGCGGGTGGTGAATACTCCGGCCCAGGCGGGTAAGGTATTTAAAGCCGCCGGACTGGAGCGGTTGATCCGGTTTGAATAAACGGCTTCCCCCCAGACGGGGGGAAGGCATAGTAAGGAGCATACATATGAAAATCGAGAACCAAGTTACTCTGGAATTTCCCAGCCGCTCCGCCAATGAGGGCTTTGCCCGGACGGCGGCGGCCTGCTTCGCCGCTCAGCTGGACCCCACACTGGAGGAGATCAACGACATCAAGACTGCGGTAAGCGAGGCAGTAACCAACGCCATTGTACACGCTTACCCGGACACCTTGGGCAAAATTCTCCTGCGTCTGCGCATCCGGGAGGATCATGCGCTGGAAATTATGGTAAAGGACTGGGGGGTGGGCATTGCCGACGTGGAACAGGCCCGCACCCCCCTGTTTACCACCGGCACAGAGGATCGCTCCGGCATGGGCTTTACCATTATGGAGAGTTTTATGGATACCTTGAAGGTCCGTTCCACCCCAGAGAAGGGCACCACGGTCACCATGGCCCGGAGAATTGCCCGCCGGGCCGGCCGGTGAGCGGCCCGTTCACCGGCTCCGCCCTGTTGGAAGCCGCCCGGGGAGGCGACAGCGCCGCCTGTGAACAGGTGCTGTTGGAGAACAACGGCCTGATTTGGAGCGTTGTCCGCCGGTACTATGGCCGGGGCGTGGAGCCGGACGACCTGTATCAGCTGGGTTGTCTGGGGTTCCTCAAGGCGGTCCAGGGGTTCGACCCGGAGTTCGGCACCCAGTTTTCTACCTACGCAGTCCCGAAAATCGCAGGAGAAATCCGGCGTTTTCTCCGGGATGACGGCCCGGTCAAGGTGAGCCGGGGGCTGAAAGAGCGCGGGACGGCCGTCCGAACCGCCAGGGGCCGGCTGTCCAGCCAGCTGGGCCGGGAACCTACCCTGTCGGAACTGGCGGAGGAAACCGGCATGACCCCAGAGGACATTGCCTCTGCGGAAACCGCAATCGAGCCGGTCGTCTCCCTCCATGCGGAGACAGGAGAGGATGGCCTCACCTTGGAAGGAATGCTCACCACCGGGAACGAGGAGGAGGGTATGGTGGAGCGCATTACCCTGCGGGCGGCGCTGTCTGGACTGCCTGAGCGGGAACGGCAGGTTTTGCTTCTGCGCTACTATCGAGGTATGACCCAGATGAATACTGCCCGGGTGCTGGGGGTGTCTCAGGTGCAGGTGTCCCGGCTGGAACGCCGGGCTTTAGAGCAGCTGCGGCGGGAATTGATGTAAATAATTGATTGCAATCCAAAAGGACAAGGCTCAGTTGGGCCTTGTCCTTCTGTTTATACCGGCGACGCCCGTTCCATATTGTCAAAGCATCCAAAAAAACCAATCGGTATCGACCCAAAAAGCAGCAGGGCGGGCAAGGGTGGTTTGAATATGGAACTGCCAGCACAGTTTTCTGCTGTATATGATTGACATGTTTGCAAAAGACATGGTATTATGACAAAGATTTTTTGTGTTGGAACTGGGAAGCGAACGGATACCAGCCTCGTGAAACGGCGTTTCCGGAAGAGCCCCCTCCGGAAATCCGCTGCGGGCGCTGAGATGGGCACCAGCCAATAGGGAGGACATTCATATGGATTATTCAGGAGAACGTTTGGACCTGGCGGATGCTTCGGACGCTGGAGCCCATGAGCGGCACAGCGGCATACGCAGTGTGCAGAATCTGGAGGCCGTCATCAACGAGGGCCTTCGCGTGGCCCTTCTGGAGGAGACGCCGGACCAGTCGCTGGAGGTACTGCTGGAGCATCTGGGAAAAGCGTTGAAGGGAGAACGGACCTACATATTTGAGCAGAACGAGTCCGGCTGTGACGACAACACCTATGAATGGGCGGCCGACGGGATAAAACCGGAAAAAGAGAGTCTCCAAAACGTCCCTGCGGAGGTGTGTGCAAGCTGGTATCGAAAATTCCGTGTCGGCGAGCATATCGTCATTGAAAGCCTGGAGGATATTCGGGAGACGGACCCATTGCAATATGAGAACCTAAAACGGCAGGGTATTCATTCTCTTGTGGTGGTCCCCCTGTATGACGGCAAACGAATCATCGGCTTTTACGGTGTGGACAATCCTCCTGCAAGGTCGTTGGAATACGCGTCGAATATGCTCCAGACTGCGGCATACTTTATCGTATCCTCTCTGAAACGGCGCAACTTGGTCCGGGAGCTTCAAAAGCGGAGCTATAATGTACTCCACGCGCTCAGTGTGGACTACCTGGGGATCTGCAAGGTGAACTTTGACACGGATGAATGTGAGGTTTACCGCAGCGGCGGACCAATGGGCGCGGATTGGGCGGCCTATTTTCAGGATGGCTATGAAGCGGCGCTGGAGCGGTATATTTCCAAGTATGTGGTCCCCCGGGACCAGGAGCGGCTGCGCACGGTAACCCAGAAAAGCTACGTGCTTGCCCAGCTCAGGACCAAAAAGAAGTTTTCGGTTCGATATCAGATTCAAGACAGTTCCTCCGGCCTAAAGCACCTGGAGCTTCATTTTTCTGCCACAGAGACGACCGCGACGGAAAACTGCGCGATTTTCGCCCAGCGGGACGTCAATGCGCTTGTAGAACAGGAGGAGAAGTATAAGCTGGAGGCCAGACAGAGTTTGGAAGACATTTTGGAGGGCGCCCGAACCGGAATCTGGACCATAGAGCTGGAGGAGGGCTGTCCTCCAAGAATGTACGCAGACCGAACCATGCGGATACTGCTGGGTGTACCCGACGAGATTGGACCGGAGGAGTGCTACCAGCACTGGTTCGCGGGCATTGAAGCCGACTATGTGGGAATGGTAGAGGAAACCGTACAGGACATTCTGAAAAGCGGACGTTCTGAAGTGGTTTACCCCTGGAACCATCCAAATCTAGGGAAGATTTACGTCCGCTGCGGCGGCGTAACGGACAAAAATTTTAAAAAGTCCGGCGTCAGCCTAAACGGATACCATCAGGACATCACCGAGACCATGGTGACAAGAAAGAAGCAGGAACAGTCCATTATGGAGCTTCTGGAGCGGGTGAGGCAGGCAAACTCGGCCAAAAGCGAATTTCTTTCCCACATGTCCCACGATCTCCGCACACCTATCAACGGGATTCTAGGTATGTTGTCCATTCTGGAAAAAAGCCAGGAGGACCCAGAACGGCAGAAAGAGTGCCGGAATAAAATCCGTGTATCAACCGAGCATCTTCTGTCCCTGGTGAATGATGTGCTCCAGGTCAGCAAGCTGGAGAGCGGAATGCCCGCGGCAGTGGAAGAACCGTTTGACCTGCGGGATGCGATGGAAGACTGCATCATGATCCTGTCTCCTCTGGCCGAGGAACGGAGCATCCGGCTGGAACTGGAGAATTCCGGCCTGCGGCACAGCAAAGTGATTGGAAATCCACTGCACTTAAAACAAATCCTGACCAATGTCATTGACAATGCGCTGCGGTATAACCGGCCCCACGGCGCGGTCTTTGTCCGGGCGGAGGAAACTGCCTTTCAAGATGGAACGGCACACTGCCGGTTTGTCATCGAAGACACCGGAATCGGAATTGGGGAGGAGTTTCAGGAGCACATCTTTGAGCCGTTCACACAGGAGCACCAGGGCGCAAGGACGAACTATAACGGCGTAGGGCTTGGCATGTCCATTGTCAAAAAGCTGGTCGACCAAATGGAAGGGACGGTTGCGCTCAGCAGCCGGATTGGCAAGGGGAGCGTGGTGCAGATCACCCTTCCCCTGAAAGCCGATGAGACGAAACAGGCTGAGCCTGCAAACCCAGCTTGGACCATGCCGGACAATCTGGCTGGGATGCGTGTGCTTCTGGTGGAGGACAACGAAATCAACTGTGAAATTGTGGAGTACATCCTCCGAGATGTGGGCGTGGAGGTCGTGACGGCAAACAACGGAAAAGCCGCCGTGGACACCTTCTCGGCGGCTGAACCGTGGGCGTTTCACTGTGTCCTCATGGACCTGATGATGCCGGTTATGAGCGGCTACGAGGCGACGCGGGTAATTCGCAGCCTGGACCGGAGGGACGCGGAAACCGTGCCGATCATAGCGTTGTCGGCCAATGCCTTTGATGAGGATATTGCGCTGGCAAAGGACGCCGGAATGAATGAGCATTTGGCAAAGCCGGTGGACATCCGGAAAATGTTTCAGGTCATGAGCCGGCTGAGAGGATAACCAAACAGGCACTATGAATCCTTTTGTGGTTCATGGTGCCTTGTTTTGTCTGCGATTCTCTCCGGCGCATTCATTCCTCCGCTTTCCGTTCAGCACCTGCAAAAACCTGCTGTCAATAATTTTTCTTTCACGTGTGTAACGAACCGTTCTTTTGTGGGATATACAAAGGGAAAGGAGGGAGCTCCATGGACGATATGGATGCCATTTACCGCAGCCACGCCCAGACAGTCTACAAATTCCTGCGGGCACAATGCCGGGACCCGGACCTTGCGGAAGAACTGACCCAGGAGACCTTTTACCAAGCGGTCCGCTCAATTGACCGCTTTGACGGCACCTGCAAACTCTCCGTCTGGCTGTGCCAGATTGCCAAACACCTTTGGTACCAGCATTTGCGAAAGCATCAGCGGGAAACGGCTGCGCTGGAGACAGCCCTTGAGCACACTGCCTCCTCGGCAGAGGAGGGGGTGTTAGAACAAGAGGGCTGGATCACCCTTCTGCGGCAGATACACAATCTGCCGCAGCTGTCTCGAGAGGTGGTCTATCTGCGGGCTTTCGGCGGGCTCAGCTTCCGGGAAATCGGGGATGTGCTGGGGAAAACCGAGTCATGGGCTCGGGTAACCTTTTACCGGAGTAAGGAAAAATTGCGAAATGGAGGGCATGAAGATGAAAAATGATTTGACTTGCGGTGTAGTCTGTGACCTGCTGCCAAACTATGTAGACGGCCTTTTGTGCGGGGAGTCCCAGCAGGCAGTAAACCGGCATCTGGCGGACTGCTCCCAATGCGCCGCCACTTTGGATGCCATGCGGACACCGGAGCCGGAACCGCCAGAAGAATCCCGAGAGGTGGATTATTTAAAACAAGTCAAAAAGCGCAACAACCGGAGAATTGCCGCCGCCGTCTTCTGCACTGCGCTGGTTCTGCTGTCCGCGTTTTTGCTGAAGCTGTTTGTCATCGGGACCCCCCTCCAGCCTCAAAGCGTAGCCGTCACAAAGGCGGAGGTAAAAGATGGCGTACTCCATCTGTCTATGTTCTCCGCCTGGTCAAGCAACGCATTCCACGGCTGGCATGTGGAGACAGAAAATGGAATTGCCTCTGTCTACGCAAGAGATGTGCTGGTATCGCCCCTGTATTCCAGCGGAGACGCTGATCTGGAAATCCCACTGGAGGGGGTGCAGGAGGTGTGGCTGGGCGGCGTCTCCGGGCGGCTGCTCTGGCAGGATGGTATGGTGATCTCCCCGTTGGTCCTGGAGCTGATGGACGCCCGCGCCCCTTACTGCGGCGACCCCGCCGCTTCGGCCCGTATTGCGGAGATTCTGCGTCTCCCCGACCGGCTGGGCAGCTATACATTTCGTCTGCAAACCGACAAGCATCCCTACGAAGTCACGCTGGAGTTTGGGGACGAGCCCACAGACGAACAGCTCAATCTTGTGACCTGCTATAATCTGCTTACCCTGGCGCTGGTGGACAATCTGGAGTCATCCCTGTTCAAGCGCCCCGCTTACGGGGATCCGAGTATGACCGTCAACGTCGGGATGGAGCTGGACGGCGTGAATGAGACGGTCCTGCCTGCGCTGGTGGAGGAGTACAACACCGCCAACGGCGCTGACTGGGAACCCAAGGCCAGTATCAAGGACTACACCCGTTCCCCGGCGGACCTCCAGCGGCTGCTGCTGATTTTAGACTCCTTTTATGAGGCCGGTCTTACGAGCTAGACCGCACTCCCCTATTGACAACGGCGAAACCTGTTGCAGGGGCGCAAGTCACGCGCCCCTGCAACAGGTTCCATCAGTTTGCCGGTTCCGTCTGGAAAAAGCGGTAGAGCATTTGCACGGTCTCCTCCCGGGTGGGGAAGGCTTTATAATTTTGCTGTCCATCGTGATCCCCCACCACAATCCCCCGTTGTTCTGCCCATTCTCGGGCGGGTTCAGACCAGCCGCTGGGGGAAAGCTGAGCCCGGCGGGACAAATAGCTCTCCATCATCTCGTCAAAGCGTTCCTGTGTCATAGTGTCATCCTCCATGGTCCGGGCCACATCCTCCCGGAACCGATCCATCGTCACCCCGTGTTTCGGCCACCACTGCAACACGTCGCCGTGCTGGCTGGCATTGCCCAAATCGTATCCCTCCGCATGGCAGATCACCACACCAGGCTCCAGCGGGTCCAAGGAATACATCTGGCACAGCATGGCAGTCAATTCAAGCGCATTGCGGTAGATCGCGTCAAAATAGGGTTGATTGGCCGTCACATCATAACCCACCATCTCACCGCCCTGGTAGGTATGGCCGGCGGGTTCACAGCACTCGAACGCCAGATGGGTGTCGTTGGCGCTGCGCCCGCTGGTTCCTGTTCCAGCGTGCCAGCCCCGCACCGTCCACGGCAAAGTTTGAATGACCCTATCCTGTCCCACAAAGGCGTGGACGCACTTTTGTACGTCCGGTCCGTTCCAGCGGCGGACAAACACCATAGGGTCCGGCTGAGCCACCCCAGTGGAATGGACCATGACTCCCTTCGGCTTCAGGGGCCTTTTTTCCTGGTAGCACTCGTTTTGCGTCAAAATTTGCTGTTCAAGTTCCATAACAGCCTCCTTTGGGCCGGGGGCCTGGAGAGGCCCCTGGTATTCTATGCCCCCGAATACAGTTTGGACCACAAATGGGAAGAAGCCCTTGGAGTGTCAAAGCTCCGGGGGCTTCTCGTCCCATGGCAGGGTAAATACCGGGCACCCCTCCGCCGCCGGAGCGGCGGCGCACTGCGGAAGAGAAATCTCCACCCCAGCTTCTGTGAGGCACCAGCCTCGAAATGGGCGAGCCGCCTTGGCTTTCTTGCGCCAATTGACATCCAGAAAGCAGTCGCCGCTCTGTCGCCGCGCCTCCCCCTGCCGAAAGACGGCCTCCCAGAGCCGGGACCTCCAGCCCCGCTGTGTTCTAAAAAGACTGTGCAGGGGTTTGGGAGCTCCTTCACCCAGGGTCCAGACGTCCCCCCAGCGTACCCGAGCCGGGCGGCTGTCTCCCCGAATCTCGGAGCCGTGAAACCGCAGGCTAAGTACCCCGTCCCGGAGCAAAACGGTTTCGCCCCCCAGTTCTCCTCTCCAAGGTACAAAGGGGCGGGCGGATTCCCGGCGGGCAGCCAGTTCCAGGCAAGCGCACCAGTAGACCTCCCGCTCCCACCGCTGCCGCCAACTCCGGGCCAGATGGGCATAGTACCGGCTGATCCACCTGCCTCCCAAACCGCCCCCCTCCACCTTGGGCCAGCACAGAACATACTCCAGTACTGTTTCTCCCTCCAGCGTCAAGCAGCGCCGTTCCTCCTGCCAAACAATTTGAACCTCTGCCGGTTCCTTCATGGGACACGCCTCCTCTCCCTGTTTTTCCATTCTATGTCCAGTGTGGAACGGGTGTGATTTGGGAGACCGGAGGCGTTTCGCCGGTTCTCAGACAGTCGATGCGGCTCTATGTCTTAATATTTTAAAGTTTACTTTTCTGATACAGCGTGTTAAAATAAAGAAAGCGCCGTTTGAAACCGGGAAACTGCCCAATGGCAAGGAGTTTGACCACCAGACAAGCACAGTTTTTTACCGGAATTCCAGCCGGATGAGCCGGAACATAGGGGGAGTACAGCGACCCGCTGTTTAGTCGTGCGGGCCGGTTTCAAGCAAGCCCTAAAATACAGAGAGGCAGGTACGCCATTATGTCAAAATTTTTGGACAAGCAGAGCAGCGATGCCCTGTATCGGGCCATAGTCAGCATTCAAGACGAGGACGAGTGCCGCAAATTTCTGGAGGACCTATGCACCGTCTCCGAGTTGAAGGCCATGGCCCAGCGCATGGACGTGGCCCTGCTGTTGGACGAAGGACTGATTTACAGCGAAATTCTGGAAAAAACCGGGGCTTCCAGTGCCACAATCAGCCGGGTGAACCGTTGTCTTCACTACGGCGCAGGGGGCTATCAGGTCATCGTCCCCCGTCTGAAGGCGGAACAGACATGAGCAGCTACGACTTTCTGGCCGGTTGTTACGACCGCCTGACCTACGATGTCCACTATTCCGTCTGGGCAGATTATATCGAAAAGCACTTTGCCAAACGTCCCCTGCCTGGGAAGACGGTTTTGGACTTAGCCTGCGGCACCGGCTCCCTCACCCGTGAACTGGCACTGCGGGGATACGAGATGATCGGCGTGGACCAGTCGCCGGAAATGCTGGCGGAGGCAGCGGAGAAGAATCGCGGCATTGCCCCGGTCGCACCCATTTTCCTGTGCCAGCCCATGGAACATCTGGACCTCTACGGCACTATCGACGCCTGCGTCTGCTGTCTGGACAGCGTTAATTATGTCACGGAACCCAAAAAGCTGGCCCAAGCCTTTGCGCGGGTCCATCTGTTTCTCATGCCGGGGGGCCTGTTCCTCTTTGATATCAACACACCGGAAAAGCTGGAGAGCCTGGACGGACAGGTATTTCTGGATGAGACAGAGGATACCTACTGCGTCTGGCGCGCGGAGTTCTCACACAGAAGCCGGATATGCTCCTATTTTATGGACCTCTTTCGCCTGGACGAGAAGACCGGGCAGTGGAACCGTGGCGAGGAACTCCATCGGGAGCGGGCCTATACCACCGCTGAGCTTACCGCCATGCTGGAGGAAGCCGGGTTTCATGAGATCAAACTGTTTGGCGAATTAAAAATGCGTCCGCCCAAACCGAGCGAAGCGCGCATTTTCTTTACTGCAAGAAAGGATCATTAAATCTATGACCAACGAGATTGTAAGAGCCATGACAGGCGACGGTTTTGTAAAAGCCGCCGCCATTACCGGCCGCGACATTGTAGAGCGGGCACGAAATATCCACCAGCTCCTGCCTATGGGCACCGCCGCCCTAGGCCGGACGCTAATGGGGGCCTCCCTCATGGGGGATATGCTGAAGGAGCAAAAGGGGGCGCTCACCCTCCAAATCAAAGGCGGCGGCCCGCTGGGCACCCTTCTTGCCGTCTCTGACTACCAGGGCAATGTGAGAGGTTATGTCCAAAATCCGCAGGTGGAACTGATGGAACAGCGTCCTGGCAAACTGGATGTCGGAGCCGCCGTCGGGGTGGATGGAACGCTCACGGTCATCAAGGATATCGGTTTAAAAGAGCCTTATGTCGGGTCTATCGGCCTGTTTTCCGGGGAGATTGCCGAAGATCTGGCCATGTATTTTGTGGAAAGCGAGCAAATTCCCACCGCCTGCGCCCTAGGCGTGCTGGTTGGTCTGGACCAGTCCGTCACTGCGGCCGGGGGTTACATCATCCAACTTTTGCCCGGGGCCGGCGAGGATCTCATCACTAAAATCGAGCGCGGTGTCCGGGCGCTCGGCTCGGTCAGCACCGCTCTGGCTGGCGGACTGGACGGCGAGGGGCTTCTGCGGGCTGTTCTGACCGATTTCGACTTGGAGATTTTGGAGAAGCACCCCGTAGAATACCGGTGCTACTGCTCGCGGGAGCGAGTAAGCCGCGCCCTGATCAGCATGGGCAGAGAGGAACTGTCCGACCTGATTGCGGAACAGGGACAGGCCGAGCTCACTTGCCAGTTCTGCGACCAGGTGTACCACTTCTCCAAAGATGAGCTGGAAACCCTTTTTGCGGAGATGTAACACATGTTCCCCCAACGCAAACGCCCCTCTCGGTTACGGTCTGTATCGGACCCGAGAGGGGCGCTGGTTATTCATCGAATAAATCTGCGTCGTAATGGACCTTTTCCTTCTCCCAGTGGTCGGCATACGCAGAGTGTTTCACTGCTTCGGGCAGTTTTTCCCTGCCCGGCCTTGGAACCATCCGCCTTGCCGCCGGTTTGCTTCCATCCATCCGCTTGTAGGTGGTCTTCCCGCGCTTTGCCCGTACAATTTGAAAGTGCTTTGTGGAGCTGGACGTGGGAAAATCCAACCCTAGACAGTGCCGCCGTAGAGCAGACCGAACAATATTCGACGGGTTCTTGGCCTTGAACTGGTACAAGTCTTGGGCACAAATCTGTTGATAAATCTCCTGTATCGTCATACCCTCCTGGGACTGGGACAGAACCATTTCAATCGCTTCCACTACAGTCACAGAGATACACTCCCTTTCTCAGGCATCGCCGCCGGCGTGCAGTCGGGTAAACGGCATTTTTTATCCATTGTGCTCCTCCCGCTGATACTCTCCAATCGCCGTAGCCAAGGCGGCCCCCCACTGTAGGCGCAGGTGATTGAACAGCTCCTCATGTTCCGGTTTGTCAAACATAGATTCGGCTTTGGCATAGGAGAACAGCAGAAGCAGAATTGCGTTTTTGATGGTTTCCTGCTTATGATCAAAGCTGGACTCCTCTTCAAAATTCCCGCAAAGCGGTGCTAAAATGGCCTTATAAAAGGGGTGTGCAACGTTAAGTTTTATCACAATCTTGTTAATTAGATGGACCGTCTCAAACAGGCTGGCAGGCGGCAGGAGCACTGGCTTGATAATATAGGGCTTACCGCTCATCGCCTCTTTCACCGCCGCCTTTTCCTCTTGCGTGGCGCGGCTTCCGTCCATCTCGGTAGAGGCCAGCTGGTCCAATTTGCTCTCATGCTCCGCCGGGGTCAGGCTGCGGCCCTTCTGGCTCCGGGGAAGAATGTACTCGGCCTTGGCCATGGTCCGCTCAGCGGCGCCGTAGGCGCCCTGTTCCAAAGCCCGCGCCGCATGGGCGCCCTCTCGGTCTCTGCGGATCTCGGCCTGCGCGTCTCTGACCGCATTGCTGATCTCCGCTCGAATTTTGTCTCGCAGAGACTCCACCGGTTCCGCCCCCCGCTTGATGTAGCGGATACGGAAATAGTCATCCAGTTCCGGCGGGAAGGAAATTTCCAGGCCCCACCAGCGGTCGATCCGCTCTGTTTTCCCCCGGCCCTTGGGGCCGATGATATAGGGAACGATACCGTACAAAACTTCGCGGTCTGCCCGCAAAATAGATATGCCTTCGTTCTGGTCAATTTTCCGTTCTTTGGCAAATTTGCTGCCGCCGTCCCCACTTGCGGTCCGCCACTCCTTCGGAAGAATGGACATGCGGATGATCACATCCGCCGTTTCCCCTTCCCGGTCCGGCACAGGCAGGGAGATCCGTTTCTCTTCCCCAAAGGGCTTGGCCTTCCGGTCCGGGATTCCCTCTCGTTCCATCTGTTCCACATCAAACCGGGTGGGCCCCGCCATGTACAGCGGGTCGTGGAGGTAGACCGGCCTGCCATCCAGAAAGATTTTTACGCCCCGCTCAATAAATTTTCGGTAGGTGCGGCCCAGATAGTTGGCGAACCCCTCGCTGGTCCCGTCCAACCGGTCGCATCGCGCCATAACGACCACCGTACCGCTTTTCCCCTTCAGCCGTTCCGCGCCGGGCGGGTCTTTCTCAACCGGAGCGGGTATTATTTTCATATCCTCATTCTGGATATCATCCAGGTCAATAAAAGTATACAAAAAGGGCTGGTCCCCGCTGGGGCGGGAATATACCTCAACACGCCGGGCCAGAGAGATACTTCCCAGAGTCATTCCTACGCCAAAACGTCCAATCCGTCCCACTCCAGCCTGGGGCGTGCGGATGGATTCACCCAAAACAAGACAGCGGTGCAGAACGTTGCGGTCCATGCCGTCGCCGTCGTCGGTAACGATGACCTTCGTAATGCTGTCCACTGGCCTTTTTTTCTTCTCTTTCTTGACCTTCTCTACGACCAGGTCCACATGGATGTTTGCGGCACGGGCCTCCACCGAGTTATCAATGATTTCTCCCAGCCCGTTTTCTGCCGAGTAGTCATTGTAGCGCAGAGACTCATAAATCTTCGAGACACGAATGAGGGCGCTGGGCGATTTTGCTTGCTCTTCCATAATCGTTACCTCCAATGATCCGCCCTTGTTTGAACCATTGTGCGTCAAACGGGGCAAAAGTTCGAGTTTTGAAAAAAAGGCCCCTTACAGTCTGTAAGGGCCCTAAAAAACTCAACCATCGGATGGTAACACAAAATAACACAGCCCCAAAGCTGTATTTTTCTTGACTTACGATCGACAGCTTTGCTCTTTTGTTCCTACAGTCGATGCCGTAAGACCGTTACAAAACTCGATGAAACTATTATATACCATTTCCACCATATGTCAAGAAATTTCGACAAAATTTTTGTCTGTTTCCCTGGTATTTTCGTGAAAACCGGTTTCATTAAGCTTCGGTTCTGGAAATAATACCCAGGGACGCCGTCCGCTTCCAGAATAACGGACAGGCGCAGCTGGTACGGAAACGAGCCTGCCGGTATAGGTCCTTCCAGCGTGGACATACTAGGGGAGCACCGCTTTATGTAAGGAGGTATCCCTCATGCAGGTCCATGTCAACGGCAGCTGTATTGGCTGCGGCCTTTGCGCCAGTACCTGCCCCAACGAATTTTTTATCACCGACGGCGGCACCGCGGCCGCCTATTCCCCAGAGGTCGGCCCCGACTTGGCAGACCAAGTTCAAGCCGCGGCGGACAGCTGTCCGGTAAGCGCAATTGAAGTTCGCTGAAAAATCCCGCCGGATAAAACCGGCGGGATTCTTTCATGTACTTATTCCGTTTCCTGCTCCGATTCGGGGGGCAGCTTTTCCACCAGAGCCCACTCCACCCGGCGGTCGCACAGCTCTTCCACCTGAATGCGCAGCCCCAGTCCCTCCACCACCGGACGGCTCCCGTCCTCAGGGATAACGGACAGCTTGGAAAAGACCAGACCGCCCAGCGTATCATAGTCCCGCTCCTCGTCCTCCGGAAGCGCAAACTCCATCGCCTCCGCCAATTCGTCCAGGTCCGCAGAACCGGACACCCGCCAGCGGGCCTTGTCCAGCTGAATAATCTCCAGTTCCTCCTGGGGATCAAACTCGTCATAGATGTTGCCCACCAGCTCTTCCAGCAAATCTTCCAGAGTGACCAGCCCGCTGGTTCCGCCATACTCGTCCACTACCATGGCCATGTGGGTCTTTTTGCCCTGCATGTCCCGAAACAATACGTCGGCGGATACCGTCTCCGGGACAAAGTAGGCGGGACGGAGCAGCTCCTTCAGCGGCAGAGGCGACGGCTGATGAAAATTAAGAAGGTAGTCTCGGGTGGACAACACCCCCAAAACATCATCGACATCATCCCCGTACACCGGGAAGCGGGACAGACCGGACTGCCGGATGGTGTCCAGTATGGATTCCTCCTCCGCACTGGCCGGGAGGGTGACCATGTCGGTGCGGTGAATCATCACATCCCGGGCGGTAATGTTGTCAAAGTCCAGAACGTTTTCGATGAATTCTTTCTCGTTGGTCTGGATGGCACCGGACTCTTCTCCCTCCTCTACAATCGCCATGATGTTGTCCTCAGACACCTGCTCCTTGCGGTGCAGAAGTCTTAAAATGGGGCGCCACAACAGCTGGACAATGTTTACACTCAGGCTGACCGAAAAAAGCATCAGCCATATATGGCCCTCGGGCACGGGAATGACCTCCTTTGAAAGGTAAAAATTCATGGATACGCTCGCATCATAACACAAAAATCCGGCTCTGGCAAGAGGTCCGCCCGGTTTTCCCGAATCGCTGCCCCCATCCTAGCGGCATAGATTACCATGGCAGACAAAAAATATTTTTGTCATTGTTTTTACACTCCATATCCATATGCTTTTTCTCAGTATAGCACACTTCTGCCACGAAGTCGAGGACTGATTCCAAAAGGAAAAAACTCAGCCGCGCTCAGCCTGCTACGGAAGAAATCCTGCGGGCCGAGGGCGGCTTGTATTGATTCCGTTCAGCCGCATGGACTATAAGCGGCAGTTTGTTAAAAAGAGAAAATCCATATAGGCTTTTTTCAGAGCGGCAAGTTTTGGGCGGGACACCGGCACGCACCGGCCCGTGGACAGAGTCACACTGGGGCCGTTGAGGGCGGTGATATGTTCCAGATTGATGATATAGGCCCGGTGGGGTGAGAAAAAGCGATGGTCGAAGGAGAGCCGCTCCATAAGGGAGGAGAGCGTATCGGCGGTGACCGCTTTGGAGTGGTCCGACAGCGTGCAGACCCGGTCATGGTCGAAGCTCTCCACCATCACCAGCTCCCGAAACAGAATCTTTCTCAGTCCAGCTTTGGTCCTGAGCAGGAAGGAAGGCACTTCGGCTCCGCCCAGCCGGTGGACGGAGGCCAACAGCGCCCGCTGAAATTTTTCCCATCCCACGGGTTTAACCAGATAGCCGGAGGCATCCACCTCAAAGGCATCCAGGGCGTATTCCCGGGAGATCGTGAGGAAGATGAGCTCTGCCGGCTCTCCCCGTTCCCGGATCCGCCGGGCCAGTTCAATTCCCTTCATGTGGGGCATGAGTATGTCCAGCAGGTAGAGATCGAAGCCGCCCTTTTCATCCAGATGCTCCAGCAGATCAAAGGGGGAGGAAAAGAATTCCGTGCGCAGGCCGAGTTCCGGGTGTTCCTGAACAAAACGGTCCGCCAGGGCACGGATCTGCGTGGTGTCCTCTGGACTGTCGTCGCAGATGCAAAGTGTCAGCAAACTCTAAACCTCCTCATCGTAAAACAGACGGCTGCGCCAGCAGACCATTCAGCAGTTCGGTGGGGATGACGAATTCCGGCGTACCCATACTGCCGGGGGCCACCTCATACTCGTCAAAGACAATCACAAGCTGATTTTCATCGTTGATATAGAAGTTCTGGTCAATGGCAATGGACTTGAAACACTCCTCATCGGACCAGATCCCGCCGGGGAGGAAAAAAGCAGCCTTTCCAGCGTTGTTCTGCTCCTCCATTTGGGCCCTGATCTCCCGGCTGATGGGGAACACATAGTTGGCCTCCAGCTGGAAGAGATCGGGCAGCTCCAGCACCTTGCCAGTCTCCTTGTCCAGGGTGAGATACCGGCTGTAGTCTACCGATCCGCCCATGTTGATGACCGTGTGGAAGCAGAGGGTAAACAGGGCGCTGTCGTCCCGGATTACCTCATAGGAGATGTCCTCTGCCGCATAGCCCTGATACTTTCGGGCGGCATACCAGCGGAACTGCTCCTTCATCTCCTGGATCAGTTCTTCCATTTCAGCATCCAGGGCGTCCACCGCGCCAGGGTCGCCCTCCAGTACTGGGGTCTGGACCGTTTCACCGGTACCGCCCCAGTTCCAGGTGTAGGTGCGCAGGTCCACAACCCGCACCACCGAACCCAAAACGGGAATGGACTCCAGCGCCTGAGCCAGCGTGGGCGTGGCGTTGATTAGGAAACAAAACAGCAGTCCGGCCAGAAGCACTTCTGCGGTCCTCGAAGGGGTCTGGGGCTGGCTGGCGGTGTCCAGCAAAACCACCCGCAGGGTGAAAACTCCGTCCTCACAAACGCATTGAAACATCCCGTGATATTTTTCCGCCACAGCCGCAATACTCCGCAGACCTTGACCATGACCCTCCCGGTAGGGGACGATGGGGAATCCGTTTCCGTCAAACTCCAAATGCTCGGAGCAGGAGTTCTCCACGCTGACCGCCAGACTCCGCCCGCTGGCGAGGGAGGCGGAGATACGGAGCTGCCGGGGGGCTCCCTCAGGCAGCTTCTCGCAGGCATAAATGGCGTTTTCCAGGGCATTGGCCAGCACCACACATAAGTCCATCTCCTCAAAGGGCATTTCCCCTGGCAGGAAGATTTTTGTATCCAGGGTGCAGCCGGACTCCCTCGCATGGGTCAGGTAGACGGAGAGAACGGCATTGACCGCAGCATTCCGGCACCAGGTCTCCGCCTCCGCCCCGGCGAGCTGGCTTTGCCACTGGTTTACATAGTGTTGGGCGTTCTCCGCGTCCCCCTGCTGGAGCAGGGTGGATAGGACGTTGATGTGGTGGCGCATATCGTGGCGGTAGCTCCGGCCCAG
>JAAWIE010000107.1 GCA_022796195.1 Lawsonibacter sp.
CCCGCCACCGCCGTGTTACTCCCCTTGCATCCTGTCGAGGGATTTTCACGAAGCTCCACCGCAGCTGCGGAACGAAACATCTCTTAACCTCAGTACGCATTCTAGCAAACCGTATTTTGAAAGTCAACACCTTTGGCGGGAATGTAACAGAACAGTAATATTGCCGTAACAGAGGCAGGAATATTACAGGAGGAAACGGGGAATAAGAAAACCGCCGTTGTAAAAACGGCGGACCACACAATATATAATAGAGGTAGGGGGGCCAAGTCCGGCACAGCCGCCTCTCCTTTAATTTAATTGTATCCGATTTTTTTCAATTTGTCAAGGTTCTCTCGTTGGAGGACTAAAATCCTCTGGATGGGCGCATGTCTGAGTGAAGAAAGGCTGCTGAATATCAGCAGCCTTTCTTCTTGTTCCAACGCGTTTCTGGTGTGCGGCCCCCCTGAGCTCCGGCCCGTTATTGGCGGATCTGGAACCGGTTCACCAGCCCCTTTAAGATCTGAGATTGGGTCGACAGCTCCTCGCTGGCCGCGGCGCACTCCTCAGAGGTGGCGGAGTTGGTCTGTACCACGCTGGAAATCTGGTCGATTCCCAGCGTCACCTGGGCAATGGACGCCGCCTGTTCCTGGGACGCCTTTGAAATCTCATGGACCAGCTTCGCCGCTTCCTCCGAAGCAACGACGATGCGTCCAATGGACGAGGCCGTCTCGTTGGCAATGCCCGTTCCTTCCCGCACGGCCCGCACCGTGGCGTCAATCAGGGCCGCCGTGTTCTTAGAGGCTTCCGCCGACTTGCTCGCCAGATTGCGTACTTCATCGGCTACTACGGCAAAGCCCTTTCCGGCCGCACCGGCTCTGGCCGCCTCCACCGCCGCATTCAAGGCAAGAATATTGGTCTGGAACGCGATATCTTCAATGGCTTTGATGATTTTGCTGATTTCAGAGGCAGAATCGTTGATCTGACTCATGGCGGCAGTCATCTGTTCCATCTGCTGTTTTCCCTGTTCCAGCTCTGTCGCAGTGGTCATCGCTTGCTCGCTGGCCATCTTTGCGTTCTCCGCATTGTTTGCCACACGGTCATGGATATCATTGATGGTAGCGGCCAGCTCCTCCACCGAGGACGCCTGTTCCGTAGCCCCCTGGGCCAGAGACTGTGCGCTGCTGGCGACCTGGTCGGAACCGCTGGAGACCTGCAAGGCGCTGATGTCTAACTTCCGCAGGGTATCGTTCAGCGTGTGGATGGTATTCTGGAACGACGCTTTAATTGGGGCAAAATCCCCCACGTAGTCCATGTGCATCTCCAGCTTGAGGTTGCCCCGGTCAAGCTCGGCCAGAGAGGCGGAGATATCCGCTATGTAGTCCCGCCACGTCTGCACTGTTTTCGCCAGGGAGCGGGTCATCTCTCCAATCTCGTCCTCAGCCTTGTAAATATGGACATCATCCTTCAGATTCCCCAAGCTCAGTTCCTTCAGCCGCTCCGACGCGTCCTGGATCGGCTCCGACATCCGTTTAGCAATCACAGAGATCACGCCAATGCCCAGCGCAAAGGTAACCAGACCAGCGGCGCATATGATCAGCAGAGCGGTGCTTCTGGAGCGGCTGCAGGCATCCAGCTCATCCTGAATGATCGGCAGCATGTCCTCTTCGTAATTTCCCGTCCCAATGTACCAGCCATAGGGCTCAAATTTCAGGATAAAGGCTCTCTTAGCTTTGGATTCCGATTCACCCGGCTTGGCGAAATAGAAATCAATGAATCCGCCCCCCCGCTGATCACCGGCAGCAATGGTATCCCGTACAAAATAGTTCCCCTTCTCATCCGTGGAATTATAGCGGTTGGTGCCTTCCACCTCCGGCTTAATATGTACCGCATTGGTTCCATCCGCCATATCCGCCCAAAAATATCCGGTGCCATTGTTGTACCGGGTGGTGCGGACAATATATTTGGCATTTTCCAAGGCTTCCTCTTCCGAGATCAGGCCGGCTTTATACTTGTCGTGCTCCGCCTGCAGCACTCCGACCATGCACTCAACTTGGCTCTGAATAATCTGGTCCAACTTTTCTTTTTCCGCATCAATTACCTTATTATAAGCAATCTGCAGCGATACGTTGGATAGTAAAGAGAGCAAGAATACAGCCAAAAAGGTAAGAATGCCCATACTTGAAATTAGTTTCCCACGCAGTTTCAGTTTCATGTTCAAAACTCCTCTCTCATTCTGGTACCTCGTATTTAAAATTCTCATGTAAACTTCCCGGGATATTGTTTCGGGAGTGTAGATCAAAAATGGAGCGGCATCAGCCTGAGATGGATATTTTGATCATACGGCCGGAAAAATAGGCCAGAATATTTGCAAACAAAATTTTGACACGCAGCAGATTCCGTTGAAAGCCGCTCTCCAGCGGGCGGCCATACAAACTGCTCCTCAGCCCCAGTACCATTGTTTTTAATATACTATAGAATGGACAAAAAGTCCATAGCGGATTCCGGCTCAATTCCCCATTTTTCCTGAAAGTTCATTTCTATTTTCATTTGGCATTTCGCCTCAAATCATATTAAGGTGCGCAGCGTTTTGCGGAGCAGCCCAGGCGGGTTGGTGCAGGAGCCTATGACAACGCTTCCTGGCAAAAAAATCTCTTGACAATCCCAGTGATCTATGATAAAACTCATGAAGTAAGTTGCGACTAACTTATATGGGAGGGATATCTATGAATAACCGAACATTGGAAGATTTAACCCCCGGTCAGAGCGGGACCATTCTCTCTGTGGGCAACAAATCGGGCACCGTGAAACGCCGTCTGGTGGATATGGGCCTCACGCCAGGCACCGAAGTGAAGGTAACCAAGACAGCTCCTTTGGGGGATCCCATCGAGGTCAGCCTGCGGGGGTATGAACTCTCTCTGCGGAAGGAGGATGCCAGACAGATTGTCATGGGTCAGCCTCAGCCCAGAAGCACGGGTGCGGCCCGCAGGGCTATGACCCGCCGGTCCCCCGACCCGGAGACCGCCCGCCGGCAGCTTCAGGCCCACGAGCACGAGCTGGCGGAGCACGGTGGGCGCTACGACCCCGCCGCCCACGACAAGCGGCCTATGCGTATTGCGTTGGCCGGAAATCCAAACTGCGGCAAAACCACCCTCTTCAATGCGCTCACCGGCTCCAATCAATATGTGGGCAACTGGCCCGGTGTCACAGTGGAGAAAAAGGAGGGAACTGCCCGCTTCGGGGAGAAAACGGCAACTGTGGTGGACCTTCCAGGCATTTACTCCCTTTCTCCCTACTCCATGGAGGAGATCGTCGCCCGGGATTTCATCATCGGCGAAAGCCCTGACTGCGTGATCGACATTGTGGACGCCACCAATCTGGAGCGCAACCTATACCTCACCGTTCAGCTTCTGGAACTGGAACGGCCCACAGTGCTGGCCCTCAACTTCATGGACGAGGTGGAAAAACGGGGGGATAGCATTGATGTAGACCGGCTGTCCAAAGAACTGGGGGTACCGGTTATCCCCATCACCGCCCGAACCGGGGCAGGCATTGAGGAACTGATGCATGCCGCCCACCGTCAGATGCACCTGGGCGTGACCATTGAGCCGGATGACCTCTATGACGATTACACCCATGACATCCACCACCGCATGGGCGAACTGCTCCACGACTACGCCTACTCCGCCAATCTTCCCGCCCATTGGGCCTCCATCAAGCTGCTGGAGGGGGACGCTGTGGTAGAAAAGACCCTGAATCTGCCCGAAGAAGTCCGGAAAAAGCTGGACGCTTTGGTAGCCGAATATGAGAACTCCAGCGACCTGGGCGACCGGGAGACGCTCGTCGCTGACAGCCGCTACCAGTACATCCAGAAGGTGGTAGGGGCAGCGGTCGTCCGTGGGGGAATCCCAGGAGAACTGACCTTCAGCGAGAAGATCGACCAGGTGGTCACCCACCGGATATTCGCCATTCCGTTGTTTTTGTGTACCATGCTGGTGATGTTTGTGGTCACCTTCGGCCCCTTCGGTTCTTGGCTGTCCGATGGGATGGGGACTGGAATCGACGCACTGTCCACCTGGCTGGCCCCCGCGCTGGCTGGCATAGGGATCTCTCAGGTTCTGATCTCCCTGGTGTGTGACGGCATCATCGCAGGCGTAGGGGGCGTGCTCACTTTCCTTCCCCAGATTGCACTGCTGTTTCTGTTCCTCTCCTTCTTGGAGGATTCAGGCTACATGTCCCGGGCCGCCTTTATCATGGACCGGGCCCTGCGCCGGTTTGGGCTGAGCGGTAAGGCGTTCATCCCTATGCTGATGGGGTTCGGATGTTCGGTGCCCGCCATCATGGGAGCCAGGACCATGGAGAACGAGAAGGACCGGCGTATGACCATTCTTCTTGTGCCATTTATGTCCTGCTCCGCCAAACTGCCCGTCTACGGACTTATTTCCGCCGCTTTTTTCGGCCCATGGGCCGGGCTGGTGGTCTTTGGGCTGTACATTATCGGGATGATTGTGGGGATTTTGTCCGGCCTGTTCTTTAAAAAGAGCCTCTTTGCCGGGGAACCCGCCCCCTTTGTTCTGGAACTGCCCCCCTACCGCCTGCCTTCGGTGGGAAATATGCTCACCCATGTGTGGCAGAAGGTGAAAGGGTTCTTAATCAAGGCCGGTACACTGATTCTGCTGATGTCTATGCTTCTCTGGCTGCTGCAATCCTTCGACTTCTCCCTCCATATGGTGGAGGACGCCGCCCAGAGTATGCTAGGAACACTGGGCAGTGTAATCGCGCCCCTGTTCGCCCCCTGCGGATTCGGGCACTGGCAGGCCGCTGTAGCCCTGCTCACAGGACTGGTTGCCAAAGAAATGGTGGTATCCTCCCTGTCCATGTTCTACGGCTTTTCCCTCACCGCAGCCAGTGCCGAGGTTGCCTCTGCTATGACCGGATTCAGCCCTCTTTCCGCTTTTTCCATGCTGGTGTTCATCCTGCTGTACGTCCCCTGCATGGCAGCGGTGTCCACCCTGTTCAAGGAGATGAACAGCCGGAAATGGGCGTGGTTTTCCATCGTCTGGCAGATGGGATGCGCCTACATCATGTCGCTTCTGGTCTACCAGATCGGGGGACTGTTTTTCTGAACAACATACGCCGTCCGCTCTGGGCGGGCGAATAAAAGGGTGCCGTCCAGGGGGCGGGGCCAATCAAAGAACGGGAATGGTAATGATGATAAAACTGATTTCTCTTGATCTGGACGGCACGCTGCTGGACCCGGCGGGACAAATTACTCCGGCGGCGAAAGAGGCCATTGCCAGAGCAAAGGCGGCAGGTATTCGGGTGGTGATTAACACCGGGCGTCCGGCGCAGGAGGCATTTGGCTACGTCCGGGAGGGGAACACCGACACGCTGGTCTCCATACTAGGGGGAGCTGCGGTGGTGGACAGCGTCTCCGGGCAGGTGCTCCGCCGGTGGGACATCCCGGCGTCCGCCGCCCGCCGGACGCTGGAACTGTGCCTGAACCGGAAGATTGCTCTGATGATTTTCGCAGGCGGGCAGATTGTGACCGATCCCCATTCGAAGGGAGTGTTTCTCCAGACCTATCCATCCCCCGCGTTCCACGAACATGCCATCGTCGCGGAGGACCCAGCCGCATATTTGGAGGAGCACCGTCTTTTACTGACGAAAATCCACGGGGAGGGGGACCCGAAGACCTTCCCGCTGGAGGAACTGTCCGCGCTGGAGGGGCTGACTCTCACCTCCTCCGGCCCCCGGGATTTTGAGGTAGTGGGCTGCGGGGTGGACAAGGGCCGGGCGCTGGCCCTCATTGCAACGCTGTACGGCATTCCTCTGGAGCAGTGCGCCGCAGTCGGGGACAGCGGCAACGATCTGGAGGCTCTGCGGGCGGTTGGGATGCCCATAGCCATGGGCAACGCCTCCCAGGCGGTGAAGGACGCTGCGCTTCGGGTTGTCTCCTCCAACCGAGAGGAGGGCGCGGCTCAAGCCGTCCTTAGCTGTCTGGAATAGCAGAAAGCGGCCGGAATTCCGGCCG
>JAAWIE010000108.1 GCA_022796195.1 Lawsonibacter sp.
AAGTTTGGATCACAGCCCGCCCCTGTTTCTCCCCCCGCCCCGCCCGGCCCACCACTTGGGTCAAGAGTGAAAAGGTGCGCTCTCCAGCGCGAAAGTCGTCTACGTAGAGGGAGAGATCCGGGGCTACCACCCCAACCAAAGTAACATTTTCAAAATCCAGGCCCTTCGCCACCATCTGGGTGCCTACCAAAACTGGAATGCGCTCCGCCCGGAACCGCTCCAGCAGCTGCTCGTGGGGATGAGCCGTCGAAATGGTATCTGCATCCATCCGCAGTACCTCTACCCAGGGAAACAGGTCTTGCATCTCCTCCTGAATTCGCTGGGTTCCGGTACCAATGAAATTGAGCAGCCCACCGCAGGAGGGACATACCGGAGGCAGAGGCCGGGAAAAGCCGCAGTGGTGGCACATCAACCGGTTGTTAGCCGAGTGGTAGGTCAGTTTAACGGAACATCGCGGACACTCTGGAACCTCACCGCACTCGCCGCAGGACACCATCCGGCTGGCCCCACGGCGGTTTAGAAACAGAATCGCCTGTTCTTCCTGCTTGAAGTTCTCTGCCAGCTCCCGCTGCAAAACCGAGCTGATGGCCCCTGCGTATCCCTGCCGCAGTTCCTCTTTTAAATCGACAATAAGCACTTGTGGCAGTGCTTTTTGGTTGTAGCGCGTTTTCAGCTGAAAGAGGCCGATTTTCCCCTCTCTGGCCTGATACATAGTCTCAACCGACGGGGTGGCCGATCCCAGCACCAGCAAAGCATTATGTTGTACACAGCGGTATTTTGCCACATCTCGTGCGTGATAGCGGGGAACGTTTTCCGACTTGTAGCTGCCCTCTTGTTCCTCATCCAGAATGATGACGCCCAGATTTTCCAGCGGCGCGAACACGGCCGAACGCGTACCGATCACCACCTGCGCCTCGCCCCGGCGGACTCGTTTCCACTCGTCGTATCGCTCCCCCGCCCGGAGGGAACTGTGCAGAACCGCCACCTGTTTTCCAAAGTGAGCGGCAAAAATTCTCAGCAGCTGAGGGGTCAATACAATCTCAGGCACCAGAACCAAAGCGGTCCGCCCCCGAGCCAGGGACTGCTGAATCAGACGGATATACACCTGTGTTTTGCCGCTGCCTGTCACTCCATACAGGAGTGCGGCGGCGGGCCTGCCTGTTTTCGCCAAAGTATCCAGTCCCTCAAAGGCCGTCTGCTGTTCCTCACTCAAAACAGGCGGCGGCGCCGGGGGCACAGTTTCCAGCTGCGGCCGGCGCAAAACCTCCTGGTTTTCCAAGGTCAAAACGCCGCTTTTTTCCAGCGATTTAATGGTGGACATAGACGCTCCGGTAAAGTAGCAGAGCTCCTTGGCTGAGGCGGCTCCCAAAGTACACAGCAGTTCCGTAACCGCATAGCGCACAGGCGCGGTCTTCCGCTTGGAAGCCACTGCAGCCATAGCGTCTTCCGCCGGAAGGGCCAACACCGCCAGCTTCTCTGTCTTGTCCCCTACTGCCCGCTGTGCGCCTGTCTCGAGAACAGCAATTTCCTGTTCCACCAGCCGTTTGATGGCCGGGTTTGGGTCTCTGGTCCCAAAGGCAAGACGAATCTGCTCCATGTCTCCTTTGCCATCCCAGCTCCACAGCAGGTCCAGCAGCTGGGCGGCAGCGGGAGAGCCTTCTACAGCCCGGCCGGCGGTCTCCCGGTCTACTCCCTGCCGAATCACTACACTGTCCCGCAGCGAAAAATACAACCCCGCAGGGAGCATTGCCTTTACACAGTCATAGACAGTACAGAAATACCGCTCACGCATCCATAGGGCCAGCTGAATCGCTTTTGCGTCCAGAACAGGCTGGTCGTCCAGTGCCGCTTGAATGGACTTGAGCGCCTCCCCCGCCGAGGGCGCTTCATAAATGGACAGCACCATCCCGTCCGAACCACGGTTGCCGGACGCAAAGGGTACCAACACCCGCATTCCGGGCCGAAGCCTGCGCTCTAATTCTCTAGGGACCAAATAGTCATAGGGTTTGTCAATGGCATAAATCGCTTTGGCGACAGCCACTTTCGCTATTTTTCTTGGCATGGCTGTCACCACCTTTTTCCTATCCGCCCCTCGTGGAAAACGGCCACGACAAGTCGTGGCCCTGCAAAACCATGTACGGGAACACAGCTTGCCGCGTCATTCCCCGGACGGGTAGAGCAGACAGCCGCTCATACCTCCTCCGGTCCTGCTCCTCCGGCCCCTTCGTCCAACTCACCGTTCGCCACAGCCTGAATGGCGATGCTCACCGGCTTTTCATCCAACGGCTCACCAGCCATTTCGGCATCGCGGGCAATGCGGCGCGCCTTGCAGGCCACCACGTTCACCAGCTCATAGCGGCTAGGCACTTTTTCTAACAGATCCTTCATAGCGGGATACAGCATCATAACGAATCGCTCCTTACAACTGGTTTTCATTTGGGTCGAATCCCCTTTGACCTCCCATCGGAAGGGCCGTTGGGGGTGCTGGAACTATTTTACGCAAACTGCGTCAAAATAGACTTTCGGTTCTCCACCCGGCACTGGCTGGCGGTAAGAATTGCTTCAATCTCCCCCACCGCGCCAGACACCTTGTCGTTGATCACCAGATAGTCATAGTGTGGAATCTCATGAAACTCCACTCGAGCCTTTTCCAGCCGTCCGGCAATGACGTCCTCACTGTCGGTATTCCGCCGGTGAAGGCGGCGGGACAGCTCTTCAAACGAGGGCGGAATAATAAAGATGAACAGAGCTCCAGGGCACCGCTCCCGGACCTTGGCCGCTCCTTGGACCTCAATGTCCAGCAGAACGTCAGTCCCCGCATCCAGCCGGTCCTGAATGGCCTTTAGTGAAGTGCCATAGTAATTGTCCACATACTCGGCATACTCCAACAGCTCCCCAGCGGAAATCATCCGTTCAAACTCAGCCCGGTCCACAAAATTGTAATTCACTCCGTCCTGCTCTCCCACCCGGGGCTGACGGGTGGTATAAGACACCGAAAAATAGATATTATCCCGCTGACCAAGTAATTCCGCAATGACGGTACTCTTGCCAACACCGGACGGCCCGGACAACACAATCAGCTGGCCTTTTTCTCGTTTCATGGTTTCTCCTCCCTGCTGTCCTTCTCTTCTCCTTCCATACGGCCTGCAATCTCTTCCGGCGAGAGTGCGGACAGCACTAGATGGTCGTTATCCATCACCAGCACCGCCTGAGTCCGCCGGCCATAGGTAGCGTCAATGAGAACCCCACGTTCTCTGGCCTCCTGGGTCATGCGCTTGATGGGGGCGGATTCCGGGCTGACCACCGCCACCAGCCGTCTGGCGGAAACCAGACTGCCAAAGCCGATGTTGACAAGTTTCAATCCACATCCCCCGTTCCTGCCGTTTCAGCATCCAAGGCTCCCCTCCGTTTCCAAAAACAGATGGGCCCTATTCAATGTTCTGTACCTGTTCCCGAATCTTCTCAATCTCCGCCTTGATATCCACCACATGTCCGGCAACTTCGATATCGCTGCACTTGGAGCCGATGGTATTCGCTTCCCGGTTAAACTCCTGAATTAGAAAATCCAGCTTCCGCCCGGTCGCACCGCCCTTGGACAGCATCTCCCGAAGCTGTCCAACATGACTGCGCAGACGGACCGTCTCCTCGTCCACTGCCACCTTGTCGGCAAAGATAGCCGCTTCGGTGAGGATACGTGCGGGGTCCAGCTGGGTATTCGCGAGCACCTCGCTGATTCTGGCCTCCAATTTCGCGCGGTACTCCGCTACCGTTTGAGGGGAACGTTGTTCCACCAGCGAGACTTTGTGTTCAATGGCGGCGGCCCGGGACAAAATATCCTCTTTCAGCCGTTCTCCCTCCCGGGTACGCATCTGGTCAAAGTCGGCCAGAGCCCGGTCCAACACGGAACAGATATCCTTCGCCATCTGTTCCACATCCTCTTCCGCTTTCTCTGCCAGCAAAACCTCCGGGAAGCGGGACAGCAGTGACACAGAGATGTCACCGGACAGGCCATACTCCTCCGACAGCCGCTTCAAAGCGGTGTAATAGCCGTCCGCTACCGGTTTATTGACCGTTACTTGCACTCTTTCAGCCCCGGCGCTGTCCAATGTGACAAACACATCCACTTTTCCCCGGCTGATGGTATTCTGCACCCGGGTCTTGATTCCTTCTTCCGCAAAGAGGTACAGCCGGGGAATTCGGACATTACAGTCCAAATAGCGGTTATTTACGGAGCGAAGCTCCACAGTAATGGTACAGCCGTTGAAAACCTCCTCAGCCCGGCCATACCCGGTCATGCTCTTGACCATGTCGTTCACTCTCCTTAATGTCCTTTCGCGCGGCTCAGCCGGACGCGCAGAAGGGTAATAAGTCGGGATAATCCGATATCATAAATTATAAAGACCAGACTACCCAGTCCATAGAGCAGTAAAGCGTTATTAGCCAGCCATTCCGGTGCGTTGGACAGGAACAGCTTTTGCAAGACAAACCAAAACAAGGTTAGGGTCAAGTTAAACCAGGACAATTTCAGTCCCCATTCCACCTCCCGACGGCCCAGCGTCTCAATCCGGCCCTTGCCAACGGGGTATACACCCAGAAACGCAAGGAACAGCATGGCCACCCCTTTGTCCGGCAGAATCAGCAGTCCCAGCAGAGCTGCCGCCGCCCAGCAAAGATAGCCTGCACCCCGTCCAACGCACATAGCGGCAGTCATAGGGAACAGCCCGGCAGCGGCAGCCAAACCAATCCTCCCAGAGGGCACAACACAGGCCAGCCACAGTAAAGCCAAACTGCCTGCGGCCAATATGCCGCCCAACGCCGTTTCCATACGCCGCCTTCGCTCTGATCCGGCCATTTAACAGTGGCCTCCCCCGCAGCAGCAGTTGCAGCACATCAGGGCAGTACAGCAATCCAGTGCGTCGATCCCGCCGCCGTAGCCCGCAGGGCGATAGCCGCCCATCGTCCCCCGCTGCATTACCGCCAGAGCCTGACGGTATTCCATGTTGTTGGGCTCCATCCGAACGGCCTGTGTGTAATTTTGCATCGCCTCATCCAGCCAGCCCCGGCGGTAAGCGATACTGCCAGACAAAAAATACCACTCTCCATCCTTTTGCCCCACCTGAAAGAGCAGCTGTTCCGCGCTCTCCAGGTCTCCGGCGTTAATCAGATTGCGCACTCGGGCATATCCAGGATTGGACGACGCAGACCGCTGAGCGTTCTGCTGGTATCCGCCCTGTTGGTATCCACCCGAAAAGCCTCCAGACCTCTGTTTGGTAATTGTATCATAAGCCTCATTGATTTCTTTCATTTTTTCCTCGGCAAGATCCGCCAAGGGATTGTTTTGATAGTTGTCCGGATGGTACTTCCGGGCCAGCTCCCGATAGGCTTTTTTGACCTCCTCGTCACTGGCATTCTGGCTCACTCCTAGTACGCTGTACGGGTCTCTCATCTGTCGTATCTCCAAATCTTTTGTTTTTTTATTTCACTCCAGCTGCCCTCAAAAACAGCTCTCTCCACCAGCGGCAAGCCTAAATATACGATATTTTCCAGCAGAGGACGGCGGCATCCGAACTCTCCCAGCTGGAGGGCGGCTCCCATCAGCTCCAAGGAGTTGTCCATGGTCAGCCGCAAAGACATATCGTCTCCATCCGGGCCGTATCGCGCAGCCACCGGGTTGTACCGGCCTGCCAGCCTGTCCGATTTCAGGTCATCCCGGGCGTCAGCCAGATAAATCCACCGGCCCAGATGGTAAAGCAGCTGTGACAGTACCCGGCCTTGCTTTCCTTCTGAAGGCGCGGCGGCCTGGAGCAGACGAGCAAAGGTGTCCGCCGTCTGGTCCAGGCAGGTACTCCCTTCCTGTTCCAAAACCGAAAGTTCCCTCAGACAGCTCTGCACTGTCTGATCAAACTCCGGCCGGCGGCGGGCCGCTTTCCGGTAGGCCGGACCCAGTATCCAGGACAGCGCCCGGGCCGGA
>JAAWIE010000109.1 GCA_022796195.1 Lawsonibacter sp.
CTTTGGAAAAATTGTGAGCGTAAACTCGTTATTTCTGCTCAGATTCTTACTTTCGCCCTCATTGCCATCCTCATCAGAAGATATTAAACAGGCTCTAAGAATCGGACCCTGGCCTTCCAGATCGACGAGGAACTTTTCCAGCGGATCAAGGCCCACCTGGATCGTGAGAGCGCCCGGCTGGGCCGGAAGGTCACCCAGCGGGAGTTCGTCCTGAACGCAATCATCGGAGTGCTGAATATGTCCGAGCCCATGGATGTGGACGAGGGCAGTGTCGCCCCCTGTGAGGCCCCGACTGACCAGGCCGACCCCAGCCCCCGGAGAAGGAGTAAACGCCGCCACAGGCCAGCGTGTGGGCCGTGTGACAGCACAGTGAAAACCGCAGGCAGAGAGCCCCCCGGAGCACCCCGACAGGGATGCTCCGGGGGGCTTTTTGCGTTCTCGAAGGAGGTGAACATTACGAGAACATCAACCCGTTTTACCCCGGAGGAGATGGACGTCGCCAAAGGGACCGACCTGCCGGACCTGCTGTCCCACCTGGGGTACCGGGTGCGGAGGGTGGGTAGCTTTTACTCCACGAAGGAGATGGACAGCCTGATGATCAAAGACCGGCGCCGTTGGCGGCGCTACTCCACTGGCCAGGGCGGAGACGCCATCACCTTCCTCCAGGAGTTCTGCGGCAAGAGTTTCCCGGAGGCGGTGAACTATCTGCTGGACTTCAACGGTCACCGAGCCAGGGACTCTCCCCCGCGGCTCTCCCCTAGGGCAGAAGTTCAGGAAAAGGAGCAAGTACCCTTTGCCCTGCCACCAGCCCATACGGACCAGCGCCGGGTGTTCGCCTACCTCCAGAAGCGGGGCATCGCCCCCAGGTGATCCAGGACTTCATCCGGGCCGGGCTGCTGTATGAGGACGCCGGGTACCATAACTGCGTATTTGTTGGCCGAGAGGTCGGTGGCAAGCCCAGATTTGCCAACAAGCGCGGTACCTACGACCTCGGCGGTCCCGGATTCAAGGGGGACGTGACCGGCAGCGACAAAAGCGTGGCCTTTCCTCTGCCCTGCGACTCCTCCTTGGACTGGGTGGCGGTGTTCGAAGCCCCCATCGACCTGATGAGCTTCTGCACCCTGCACCCCAAGGTGACCAGCAACGCCCTGGCCCTGTGCGGCCTATACCAGGGACCGCTGGACACCTACCTGAAGGACCATCCCCATCTGCGGCACATTGTCCTGTGCCTGGACGCGGACGGCCCAGGCCAGGAGGCAGCCGAGAGGATGACGGCAGCGTACGAACAGCGGGGCTACCAGGTGTCTGTCCGCACCCCAGAGCTGGGCAAGGACTGGAACGAGTATTTGCAGCATTTAGCGTTCGGAAAGGAGATAGAACCGCCCAAAACAACAAATTTTGACACAAAGGAGGTCAACAAACCTATGGTAGACTTAGGAAAGCTGATCAGCGACAAGACCGCGGCGGACACCCAGTGGCGGGAACAGCGGCAGGCGGAGCGCGAGGCCGCCGTCATCCTCCGTGACGAGAGCGTGGTGGAGATCACCACCGCCCCGGAGGTATACGTCCGCTACCTGGACATGCAGAGGGACAACCCCGGCTACAGCTCCGGAAACATCGCCCTCATGATGAAGCAGGGCTCCGAGGGAAGCACTATCTTTTTCACCCGTGAGCGGTGGAAAGCCCAGGGCCGCTTCGTGCTGGACGACCAGCAGGAGCACGGGGCCAAGATCTTCGTCCGCACCCCCTCTGGCCGGGGCTACACCCTGGCGGACGCCTTCGACGTCACGCAGACCCAGGGCTGAGCGGTTCCAGGGCTGGCCCGCCCAGGATCGGCAGAACGTGCTCAACGGCATCCAGGACCTGAGCAAGCGGATCGGCAGGGCCATCGAGCAGAGCATCGCCCCGCCCCAGCGGGCCGTCCCCGCTGTTCGCCGTGACGCCAGATAGAGGCTAACTCCACGTATATGAAGATTTAAAGGAGCATTCAATATGAAAAAGTCAATTTCTCTGCTATTTACCGCGCTGATCCTCTGTACTCTGTCCGTCCCCGCCCTGGCCGCCGAGGAGGCCGTGCCCGGCAAAGACAGTTGCTACTATCCTATTTCGGTGGAGGAGTACACCTACGGCCCGTTGGATGAGTTGCGTATCGACAAGGTGTACCAGCTGTCTCTGGACGACGACCCCGGTGGTATTCCCACCGAGGACTTTATCCGGGGCGGGCGGCTGTACTACCTGCTGGACATGACCAAGAAGGACGAGGTGGGGGTGGACACCAAGCCCTATATCCACACCATCACCCAGGCCAGCGACACCAACAACATGGAGGCTGTCCTCCAGCAGCTGGACGCGGAGATGGAGGTGACCACCGAGGACGGCTACACCGGCACCCTCCACCTGGACCACACCACTGTCCAGGTGACCACGGACGGCTACGCCACCAAGACGGATACCGTCTCTGCCTCCCGCACTTACCCCAACCTGTCCGAGGTGGACACCTCCCTCATCCCCAAGACCATTGAGGATAAGGGCCGCACCCTCACCCTGGCGGATGTGCAGTGGAGCAATTCCACCCAGACCGACGGTGAGGGTAACCCCATGATCCGCTACACCGCCACCGCCAAGTACACCGGCACCACCTCCAGCAAGTACGCCACCGGCTACACGGTCAGCGCCAACTACACCGGCGAGGTGGCCAAGACGGGCTGCGACGTGGTCACCTACACCGCCACCTTCGGCAGCGTGGAGGCCCCGGCTGGCTCCAAGACCCCGGACGGCAGCGGAGCAAGCAACCCCGATACTCCGAAAGCGCCTTTGAACGTCGCTGGACTGAAGAAGCCCCTGATGATCGTCGGGCTGGTGGCCGTGGTGACTGTTGGCGGGGTGTTTGTATTCAAAAAAATCAAGGAACGGAGATGATCACTTGAAACTGCGCAAAATTCTGCTGACCCTGGCACTGTTTGTCATGTGCGTGGGCCAGGCCAGCGCCCTGGAATTTACCTACGATGCCCCGGAGGACTATCTCTTCGGCAGGCCCACCAGTCAGGACGCCCCCTACATTGAGGAGGACCCCAACGTGGACCGCAGTAAGAACGTGGCCCTGGTTCCCCCTGGTTTCGGCAGTCCTACCAGTTACCTCCCCGGCAGCGGCGAGGCCCTAACCCCCAACCTGGTCCCCGGCGCGCTGAATGGCGGACTGGTCAATCAGATCGGGAGCGTCAACTATCCCGCCGTTGACAACAGCAGCCAGACCTCCGGCAGCAGTATCACCATGACGCAAATTCCCGGCAGCCCCTCCAACATTGTCCAGAACGGTACAACGGTTGGCTTCACCGAGGTTACCGACGACCTCTACTACAGCGGCGGCCATCTGGGGACGCTGAAGATTCCTGCCATCGGCCTGTCCGTCAAGGTCTACCAGGGTACGGACGGCAAGACGCTGGCCAAGGGCGCGGGACACTTCACCGAGACCAGCATCTGGGCCGGAAATATTTGCATCGCTGGGCACAATCGGGGTGTAAACGCCCATTTTGGCAAGATCCACACCCTGGAGCCTGGGGACACTGTTACCCTCACCACCAAGCTGGGCACCCGAACCTACGCCGTCAGCAGCGTGGAGAAGGTGTCCGAGACGGACACCAGCGGCACCGCCTCTACCACCGATAACCGGATTACCCTGTACACATGCGTCCGGGATGAACAGGACTTCCGTTGGAAGGTCACTGCGGTGGAGGCGTGAGTGTGGAATACCGGAACGCCGTAGAGGAGCTGGCGGATGTTTTAGCAAACCGCTTCGCACGGCTCTCCCGGGGCTGGGAGGCCAGCAGGCCCGGCGACCGGCTGGACAGCCTGGAACATATCCTGGCTGGCCGGCATGTGGCGGCCAGGCTTGTGGACCTCATCACAGAGTCGGACGCCGCCTTTCTGCTGAAATTAGACGACCCGCTGAAAGCTGTGGCGGACCAGTGGCTGGAAGCAACGGGCCTGAGCCAATCTCAGGACGATACCCTTCTCCGCTGTGTTGAAACGCTGCGCGACAGCACTTTACAGCAGGATGTCCCGAAAAAGCAGAAGTCTCCCCGCCGCAGCTCCATGACGAGGTAGCGGGCCCTGTGACTGTTCGGCGATAGTGTTCGACTTTGGTCCCCTTCTGTGGTATTGTCGTGCTTGCGAACAACCACCACATTATTTTTAAGGAGGACGAAAGCCGTGAAAAAGGAAAATGTTATCGTTCTGCTCACAGGGGTCCTGGCCGGCGCCCTGCTGGTCCCCACCGCCCAGGCGGCGGTCCGGCAGCTCGCCGCCACCCCAAGCATCCAGCGATTCTATGTGGACGGCGCTCCCGTTCAGCTGGAGGCATACGCTATCAACGGCAATAACTATGTGAAGCTCCGGGACGTTGGCGAGGCCGTGGGCTTCGAGGTCTCCTATGACAGCTCCACCAACAGCGTCTACATCGGAGAGCGCCCCGCCATTCAGAACAGCGATACTGTCACCATCCCTACAGACGGCTCCAGGTACATCCCCCAGGCCGGAGACCGTATCCGGTGCGACGACGGATACATTTACGAGATCAAGGATGTCAGCCGCTACGACAACAACGTGTTCGCGGCGGGTCCGGTGGGCCCCCTGCCTACCCCCACCTGTGACTGGAGCGCCTTCCCCCAAAAAGCACTGCCACGGGTGGACATCCGGCACTTCGCCGACCAGTACGGCGACGACCTGTTCGTCCGCAACCTCTACGAAACCCGGCGGATGGAGTACACCATCTACAACGCCCTGGGGAAGGAGCCCGGCGCGTGGCGGGACGGCAGACCGCTGGCAGCCGTCCAGCTTACCATCCGGGCCGAGGACGAAGCCTACACCCACTCCTTCTGGCCCTGGCGGGATTCGGAGCTGGAAAAGCTGGTACACAGCCGACCCAACAGCCGCTACTATGTGGAAGCCTGGGACTACTATCATAAAGGCATTTTTCAATACACCCGCTACTGTGTAGTATCCGAATAACCCGAATACCTCTCCGCACCCCCTCTGAAAACAGAGGGGGTATTTTTTATCCTAAATTTTATAAGGAGGACCTTTGCTTTGAAAAAACGCATAATCTCTCTTTTCCTGGCCCTCGTTGCCCTGCTGGGCATCCTGCCCGTGACCTCCCTTGCCGCCCCCACGCTGGAGGAGGCGATGGCGGAGGTAGACGTGTATGCCAGAAATGAGACCCTGGACTGGCTGACCATGAACGGCAGCGTCAAGGAACAGCACTACACTTACTACAAATACGAATCGGTCCAGACCGGACAGGTCAGGGAGATTCCCGCCTACTGCGTGGACCCCCGGCTGTACGGTGTCCCGGCCCTGGTGCCCGAGGGGACGCCTATCAAGTACACCGCCCCGGATACCGTCTCCGATCCCAAGGTCTGCGGTATCATCGCCAACGGCTATCCCCATGAGCCGCTGTCCACCCTGAACCTGAATACTCCAGAGGAGGCCTACTACGCCACCAAGACCGCCCTGTGGATCTATCTGCTGGGCAACTGGTCTGTCAACGGCCTGGGTATCAACCCCAGGCTGTCTGGCGAGGACCGGGCGGCGGCGCAGCGGGTGCTGGAGGCCACCAGGACCATCTACAACAGGGGCATGGGCTGGAACAATATCCCCTCCCCCAAGTTTACCGCCACCGCCGACAAGGACGTGGCCTACCCCGTGACCATCAACGGCCAGCCTTACTACCAGCAGATCATCACCATCTCCAGCGATACCTGGACGTATCAGAAGGTGAAGCCCAGTCTGGCCGACGGAGCGCCTGCCGGGGCAAAAATTCTGGATATGAATGACCAGGAAATCTCCGAGCTGACCATGAGCACCTTTACCCTTGCGGATGGGCACAAGGGCCAGTGCAAGATCGTCTATCCCGCT
>JAAWIE010000110.1 GCA_022796195.1 Lawsonibacter sp.
ACTTAGAGTCCGATGCAAATCAAGATAACAGGTTATTTAACTTTCTGCTGTTTCTGTTTCCGTATTACTTGAAGTCCGCCATGCGAAAAGGTCTCTTTAAGAAATACATCCACCATAGATATAACGATGGAAATATAAAGGGGACCATTGACATCGCAAGGCACATAACAAAGAACACGCCCTTTACTGGGAATGTCGCCTACAGTCAAAGAGAATTTTCATATGATAACAACCTGATGGAATTGGTGCGGCATACCATAGAGTTCATTAAAGGGAAACCTTATGGGAACAATCTGCTTATCAAAGTAAAGGACGAGGTGAAACTCGTTATAAATGCAACCCCAGGTTATGAGGCATACGACAGGCAAAAAATCGTTGATGAAAATAAAAAGAATACGGTTCGCCATGCCTATTTCCGAGAATACCTTGCCCTTCAGCGGCTATGCCTTTTGATTCTCCGGCACCAGAAGCATCAGATAGGTTATGGATCACGGCAGATTTATGGCATTCTGTTTGACGGCGCATGGCTGTGGGAGGAATATGTCTGCTCTCTTATCGAGGATGTTTTCTACCATCCGATAAATAAAATCGGCAAAGGCGCACAACGGCTGTTTGAGGGAAACATTGGCTTAATCTATCCCGATTTCATAAGTCGCAGCGATGAAAAGAGAATCATTGCCGACGCCAAGTATAAACCGATTGATAATATCGGAAACCGGGACTATCTGCAAGTGCTTGCGTATATGTTCCGATTTGACGCCAAAACGGGTTTTTATCTTTATCCCGAAACAGAAGGTTCTGATGATTTGAAACTGCATATGAACCGTGGTTCGACCTACGAGGAAAATGTCATACCGAGAGACGATATCAGCCTTACCAAGCATGGCTTAAAAATTCCTGTAGATGCCGCTGACTATGACGAGTTTGTAGGGAAAATGAGGGCTTGTGAGCAGGAATTCAAGCAGGTGTTTATGACCGGCTGATTGGAAGGTGAAAACAGATGGATAATTATGACTTAAAAGCCGCTCACAATGCGGCAAGGTTTAACCGGGACACATTGGTACAGGCTGGCAAATGTGGCTGTTTTTACTGTCTGAAAATATTTACACCTTTGGAAATTGAGGAATGGTGTCCAGAAGAGGAAGATGGCGAGGAAGTTACAGCCATATGTCCGCACTGTGGCGTTGACTCTGTAATTGGAGACAATTGCGGCTTTCCCATCACCCAGGAGTTTTTAGCGGCGATGCATGGACGATGGTTTGGAAAGGATGGTATCAATGCGTGACTTGAGCAAATTTAAAGGATGCTTGATTGGCGGTGCGGTTGGAGATGCTCTTGGATATGCGGTGGAGTTTTTGCCCGCAGGCTCCATATTCAAAAAGTATGGCGAGAACGGGATCACCGAATATGAGCTTCGTCACGGAGTTGCGGAAATATCTGACGACACACAAATGACGCTTTTTACGGCGACAGGACTTCTCGTTGGAACCACCAGGGGTATGACGCGCGGTATCATGGGAGATTATGCTGAATGCTACATTGCCTACAGTTATAGAGATTGGTATCGGACGCAGACCGAAAAATACCCGTTGCCGGAGGAATATCACTACTCATGGCTGGTGAATGTCCCGGAAATGTTCAGCCGCAGAGCGCCCGGAAATACCTGTTTGTCCGCTTTGGCACAGGGTGGGAATGGCACGTTCGAGAACCCGTTGAATCACAGCAAGGGGTGCGGCGGGATCATGCGCGTTGCACCGATTGGATTGTATTTCTGTGACAAACGGCACGAGCCGGAAGAAATCGACATCATCGGCGCAAAAGCAGCGGCGCTGACCCACGGACATGAGTTGGGATATATCCCGGCAGCTATGCTTGTACATATCATTTTGAGGATTTCCGAATACGGCGACACGATTCTGGAGGCGGTCAAAGACGCTATGTGTATGATGCCGTCCATCTTTCCTAAAGCAAAACACATGGATGAATTATTGACGCTGATTCAAAAAGCCATCGTACTCTCGGAGGAAGGCATGGATGACCTCGACGCTATCAGACAGCTTGGTGAGGGTTGGGTGGCGGAGGAAACTCTCGCAATAGCCGTTTACTGTGCGCTCAAGTATTCTGATGACTTTGAGAAAAGCATCATAGCCGCAGTCAATCATGACGGAGATAGTGACTCCACTGGCGCAGTTGCCGGAAATATTCTTGGAGCTGCTCTCGGCATTGACGCTATTCCGCAGAAGTATTTGAACGATCTGGAACTCAAGGACATTATCCTTGAAATTGCAGAGGACCTTCACCACGATTGCCAAATTACTGAATACGGTCCGTGGGATTACTTGTGGGAAAGCAAATACATCGAAATGTCGTATAAAAAGGATGATAGTACCGCTTCTCATAGGATGGAGAGAGAAAAATGAAGTTTGCTTCCTGGAATGTGAACGGCCTGCGCGCAAGAGCCGAACATGGCGGCTTTTTAGAGTTCTGCAAAGAATATTCCCCGGACTTCATATGTCTACAGGAAATAAAAATGGCTCCTTGGCAAAAGCAGTTTGATCTGGGTGATGTCTATGAATACTGGAATCCCTGCTCGACCAAAGGGGTCTCTGGGACAGCCATTTTCTCAAAACAGAAAGCGATGTCCATGGTGTTGGACATGGGAGTTGATTTCGGCGGTGATGACGGCAGGATCATCACGCTTGAATATTTCGATTTTTACCTTGTCACCGCTTATGTACCCACAGGAACAGGCGGAAAAAAGAGCGAGGCAATTCAGAAGAAGCTGGTCTGGCTGAACGATTTTGTCGAGTACATTAAGGCATTGAATCAGAAAAAGCCGGTCATTCTTTGCGGGGATATGAATATTGCGCACAACGAAATTGACCTCTCCTATCCAGACCACAAAAGTACTGGTTTTACTGATGAGGAACGCGCTGTTATTACCGACATCTTGGATAGTGGGTTTTGTGACTCGTTTCGCTATTTACACCCTAACGCCGAAACCCAGTATACATGGGTCAGTAATAGATTCAAGACGGGTGGACTTCGACTGGACTACTTCTTTGTCTCCAACGTCTTAAATCCCAAAATCATCAAAGCGGATATTTTGCGGGAGAAAGTGCCAACAGACCATTGCCCGATTCTGCTCGAATTGGAAATGGAACAGCTGTGAAGTGGACACATAACCTTTTTATTTTCCGTAAACATTTTTATTTTGCCTACGGAGTGGGTTCAAGCAACTTATGCAGCTATGCCACCGCTCTGAGACATAAAAAGAAGGCTTTCAGCAGACCAATCAAATCTGCGGAAAGCCTTTATTTTAGCCATCTTTCTGTACCCATGTGCGCTGGGCATTGTATTAATCTTTGGTTATACATATCAGCGAAGATCCCAGCCATCTCCCAATCGGGATTTTCCTCAATCTTCTGCGTGTAGTAGTTCTGCTGGGCGGCGTAGCTGGTGAGCTGCTCCTCGCTGTCGGTGGACACCCGGCAGTAAGCGGCGACACGCTGTCTGCCGCTGTGCCTGGGGCCGCTGGCGAGGGCGGGCTTGGTGGCAGGGATGACGCGCACCCTGCGTTCCAATACTGCCTGTTCCATGGTGACCTCCTTGCCTATTTGAAGTGGACTATTATGGTTCCATCTGTGATGGTGATATAAGAAACCGCCTGACCGAAGCGTTTGAGATCCGCTTCGGCTGGGCGGCTGAAAGGTTCAGATTCAGTTGGGGCCGGGCAGCAGTCGTACCGTGCGGAGGCCCCCTGCAAGATCAGGGACACGATGTCCTCCGGCTTGTCGGGATGCTCCAGCCCCCGGTCGATGGCGTTGGTCAAGCGGATGACCTCGCTGGACGGAGCGTAGGGCTGTTCAACGGGACAGTCATGCTCCACCATCTGGCGGGATACCTCGTTCATCAGCTCAGTGTCGGAAATCGTGGCCAGTGTGCCACAGCGGATACATTTGAGGTACAACGTATCTGCCCTGCGGTTCTTTCCGGCCAGCCGGTGCAGGTTCCCCTCACAGCAGGCACAGCGCAGGTATGGCTTCAAGCGGAGGGCCGGGCGATCCTTGGGCGGCGCGTAGCCAGCCGTTTTCTCCCGGATCATTCTCTGAACGGTTTGGAATGTCTCAGCGTCAATGATAGCGGGATATCCGTTCTAGCCGGTGTAACGGGGATTTTCCAGCAGACGTTTCACCTTGTGCTTGTTCCAGAGCGGGGCCTCGACACTGAACGGGATGCTGTCACTGTTGAGCGTTTCCGCAATGCTCTGATAGGAACCGCCGGCGATATAAAGTGTTGCGATCCGCTGGACTGTTTTCGCCTCATGGGTGACGATGGCCAGCTCACCGTTTTCGATGTGATAGCCATACAAATTCTTTCGGTTGGTCATCTGCCTACCTCCCAGAGTTGTTCTGTCAATTCCATGCCGCCATAGAGACGGAATCGGATGCGGGTTTGAGAGTCCACCGTGATCTTCTCTACCAGATCAGCGAACAGGGCTTCATCGAAGCTTTCCAGCCGCTCTGGGCCGTTGTGGATGATATCCGCCGTTTGGCGCAGGGTGTCCATGACCTCCTCAATATCCTCGTTCTTCAGCAGGCGGCGGCGTTCCCGCCGTAACTCTGCCAGCTTGGCCTCGATTTCCAGCAGTTTGGCGGAGCAGGCGGCCTCGTCCAGCAGGCCCCTGCTTCGGAGCGCGCTGACCTTGTAGCTCTGCTCAGAGGCGGTGGCGATGGCCCGGTTCACCTCCAGCATGGCAGGGTTGTCCCGCTGGAGGGCATTATTCAGATCATGAAGCTGTGCGAGGGCGGGTTTCAGGATAATGCCCTCATGAAGCTTGAGTTTGTTGTACATCCGCACGAAGGCGGCATAGATTTCATTTTCAGATATCCTGCCTATAGGGCAACTTGCCGCCCTGCGGTCGTGCTTTCGACATACCCACAGGGCAAGTCCGCTTTTTGTCAGTTTTCGAGTAAAAATCGAGCCGCATTTCCCGCAGATCACCTTTTTGGATAGCGGATATTCTCTCGGAGGATTGGATGCGCGGTCGCCTCTCTTTTTCATCAGAGCTTGGACTTTCTCAAAGGCATCACGCTCTATGATGGCTGGATGGGAATGTTCCGTGTAATATTGATCGGCGTTTCCCTTATTGGGCCTCCGCTCATAGGGGAACGTGCTTGTGGTATAGGTTTTCTGGCAGAGGGAGTCTCCGATGTATTTTTCGTTTGAGATAATCTTGGTAACTGTCTGGTGGTGCCAGATCCCGCCCCCGGGGGCAGGAATTTGCTCCTGGTTTAGCTTTTCTGCGATTCGGTCAGCGCTTTGTCCGGTAAGATACTGTTGAAAAATCCAACGGACGGTCTTGGCCTCATCTTCTACAATGCCCAAGTTTTTTTCCGCCCACGATGCGGTATCCCAGTGGAGCGCAGCAGGTGATAAACTCGCCCCGCTCCATCCGCCGCTTATAGCTGATCCGCTGGTTCTGTGAGGTGGAGATGGACTCCTGCTGGGCCAGGGCGCCGGAGACGCTCACCATCAGTTCGGTGGTGAGCGTCTCCGTGTTGATGTTCTCTTTTTCAAAGTATACGGCCACGCCCAGGCTCATCAGCTCCCGCAGGGCGGCGAGACAGTCTTTCGTGTTCCGGGCGAAGCGGGAAACGGACTTGACCAGCACCTTGTCGATCCTGCCCTTCCGGCAGTCGGCCATCATGCGGTTGAAGTCTTCCCGCTGCTCCATCCGGGTGCCTGTCAGGCCCTCGTCAGCGTAGATATCCACCAGCTCCCAGCCCTGGTGATGGCTGATCTCCTCGGTGTACTTGCGG
>JAAWIE010000111.1 GCA_022796195.1 Lawsonibacter sp.
TCCTTCATAAAATCAGGCAGCTGATAGACCCCAATTGCAATCAGTTCCTCTGCCGTTGTGCCGTTCTTACCAATCAGTCCAGCGGCGTTCCGTCCGTTCGGCTCGTCCAGCGACGCCACCACAAACCGGGCGTCAAACTCATACAAACAGTAGAATTGCATCAACCGCTCTGCCTTCTTTCGGGTGATTGTCTCCACCGCCAGAATTCGCTGCGAAAACAGCGGCGCGGCCCGCTGGACCACCGGATCGACTGACAGGATAATCGCAGTTTCATAACTGTGCCGCTCCAGCATTTGATCAATGTAGAGCAGCGCCGGATAGCTGTACGCCCGATTGACCGAAGGCAGCAGGACAACCCGTGTGCGTCCCAGATGATACCGCTTCACCAGCCGGTGCCAGATCCACCAGCCACGGTAGGATTCTATTAAATTATGGCGCATCAGCTTTTTTATCTCTCTCAATTCACTCACTGCTGCCATCCCTCTCAATTTCTCTATAAAGCATACGGTAGCAAGCCCCTTCCTGCCATATCTGTTGGAAATCAACCTGCCGGTATGTTGTCCAGCAAAATTGATAGGCCCACATCATCCCTTGGTACAGCTCTTCCCTATCTCCACAGGAAAATAGAAAACCGTTTTCCCCCTCTGATACTGCCTCCGGCATTGCGCCCACCCTTGCAGCCACCACAAGGCATCTATTTTGCAGCGCCTCACGGATCACGAAGTTATAGCTCTCAGGAACGACAGACGGAATCACCACACAATCTGCCTGCCGGTATATCTCGCAGACCTGGCTGGCCGGTACTGTACCGTGAAAACGGATGCGCCCATCCCCTTCGGCAAGCCGCCTGAGCTTGTGCCGATCTGGAATAGAACCGTCTCCGTAGATATCTAGAGAACACTCCTCCGGCATACGGCGAAACACCTGTACCAAACTAAAAATCCCTTTGATCGCCGCTATCTTTCCTACAAACGCAAAACGGCGTACAGGTCCGTTCCGTCTGTTCTTTTGGCCGCTATCAATTCCATGGGGAATTACCACCACTTCAAGTCCTGAAAATTCCTGTTGGAGAACAGCTGCCGCATAACTGCTAGGGACAATCACCTGTTTTGCATTTTTTAGTAGGTGAGCTGCATTTTGATACCGCAGCTCCAAATTTTTGACCTGTCGGACAGGACATTCCATCTTGCAGCGTTTACCCTGTATACTGCCTGGACAGATACATCCTGTGCGATCAATCCGTGTGTAAAAATGGCATACTGCAAAAAAATCTGTTGCAGTCACAAGATAAGGAATTCCATTTTTCCGGCATGCCGCTGCAAACCCATTGACACGGCTGAGATGTAAAAAGTGAACCAGGTCTGGATGATATTTTTGAAACAAGAACGCCGCAAACCCTTCGATTTCAGGGTCTCCCTCCGTAAAATTCTTGAGGATTCCCACTGGCGCACGTTGGTGGCGGAATCGGATGACAGGAATATTATTTATAGTTTCTTCCATATATAAGATGCCTGATATTTGGGCGGGATATGCCGTATGTACTCGCGCAGAATAGGTCAGAATATAGACCTGGTTTCCAGCTCTCAGCAGTGCCGAGGCCAGATTTTCAGCAAATCGTTCTGTCCCTCCGGTACTATCTGGAAAATAGCAATGACAGAATAGGAATATGGTCTGCTGCGCACTGTCTCCCGCAGCAAATACAGACCTGCTGTGTGCTATCGGCATACAATCCTCGCCGTGTACCTGTGCATACCGCCGGGGATCGAGGACCAGCTTCTCCCAAGCCTGTCCTACTACATTCCGGATGCCGTAGGTCTCAAGGGTTCCCCTTAACGATGAACACACCAGACGCACCTCACTCAAACTGTCCAAACAAAAACCGCCGCTTTTTTAGGACGATCACCTTACTGCTGATCCAGAGAAAAAAGGCCGCCATATGGTCATGTCTGTGGGCACAGATACCAAATAGGAACTTTTGAAACCAATAAAACCGAATGGAGATCACGGCCTCTTGATATAGCATTTGGAGATCCTCTGTTGTGGAAATTGTCCTACAAAAATTGTCAAACTGTTCCCAATGCCGAAATGCCTGGATCTGTTCATAAAAATAGTTCAGGCCTTTTCCAATACAGTGTGTGGAAAACATAAATCCAGTAAAAATATTGGAAAATGCAAAATATACGAGCCTGCTGGAACCCTGCGTCTCACAAGTTCCCTCCAGGTATCGTTCCAACAGCGTAATATCCTTACAGCTCACCTCAGTCAGGCTGTGGGCCGCTGAAGTTCTGCGCTGTACATAGTGATAGAGAGTGTTATGTACAGTACACAACCGCCTGACATAGGGCAGAAGCCGCAGGTGGAGCAGCAAATCCTCTCCATGCCCTACTTCAAACTGAATGCTATGATCTGTAAAAAGGCTCCTGCGATAGAGCTTATTCCATACCACCGGGTTTTTCCCAAAATACCGCAGATAAAAGAGGGTTTGGTCCAGCTCTGCCGCGTCTACAACCTCATCCAATAGTCCCAATACACAGCGCTCCTCTTGTTTTGGAAAGGTCATTGCATAATCACAGATAACAATGTCACTCCCCGTTTCAGATGCACGGTCCAACAGCTTCTGAAACATGTCTGGCGCGACGAAATCGTCCGCGTCTACAAATCCGATATAGGTTCCGCGTGCAGCCAGAAGACCGCTGTTGCGTGAGCCATGGATCCCTAGATTCTCTTGGCTGATCAGGTGAAAGCGGCTGTCTCCTTTTATATACCTGCGCAAAATTTCTTCGCTACCATCTGTCGAGCCGTTGTTAACCAAGATAAATTCTATGTTTGACAGCACTTGTGCCGCAAGGCTGTCCAGGCATCGTTCCAAATAGTCCTCACAGTTGTGAACTGGGACAATCACGCTGACCAAATCCTCAAAGCCTGTCATATCCCTTATTGCCCCCCTGCTCTTCGGCTTGGGTGGATGAGGACGGCTGCCCTATGCGCCCCCTTCCCAGCCGATCTCCAGCTGTTCCTGCTCCAGCAGACGGTCATGGGCCTGCTCTGCCAGCAGTGCAATATTTTCTTCAATCCCGCTGCGAGTCACCTGATACAGCCGCTTTAAACAGCGTGGATTCCCTTTCTCCTCCGGCACCTGGGCGGCACGGCACAGCTGCCGGATGCTCAGGGTAACATAGGTCCGGCTCATGGGCGTACCCTCACGGGTCAGGAAGATAGGCCCATACAGGTATCCATTCCGTTTGGCATACTCCAGCAGCTCTCTCCGCAAGCCCTCCGAAAACCGCAAGACCTGCTTTGTCCGCTTGGAGGTAATGGTCACTTTTCCATCCTCCACCGCCTCAAGGGTTACATTTGGCAGCTCCTGTACTGACAATCCAGTCGATCCAAACAGCTTGACCAACAGATACACCCGCTCCCGCCCCAGACTCCGGGCGGTTTGCAGCAGGCGCAGATATTCACTGCGTGTCAGCTCAGGCTGCACCTCGTTCTCTGCTTTCAACTGACTGGCTAATTGGTACTCCCGGTGCCCCAGGAAATCCAGGTACGCATTGCTGATGGATAGAAAGCTGTTGATCGTACCGGGCGCGTAGCCCTTTTCCACCAAAGTCTCCCGCCAGCACTCTAGGGTTCCATAGCGGATCGTTTTATCCTCTGGAAGCGCCTCGTAAAGCCGCTTCAGCCCGCGCCGGTACCATTGCAGTGTCCCTTCTACGCGGCCTTCTGCCTGACACAGTTCCAAAAACTGTGTCATCCCTTCCGGCGTCATGTGGACACCGGTGTCTATCTCGTGACCCTGCCGGAGCCGCTGGGGCGTTGTTCTTCTCTGCATATGCTGCCTGGTCTGCGGCATACCAATCCTCCTTGCAGCTTTATCACAAAATCAATAATTTGACTCTAAAATGGGGGATAAAAAACCACCACATAGGCGGTGTGCAAACTGACGAAGGAATCATAACACAATGAACGAGGGAATGCAAGCCCTCATTCCCTATTTTTTGCGCAACAAATCCTGCTGGTCAAACCAATCTTTGCCCGGCTTGTATCTTTTGCACCCATTTCTAAACTCTACGCCCTTGGCGTGGAGTTTTTCATTTGTCAATCTCTCATCAAACGACAAATTTCGACTGAAATTGAGGCTAACTATTGATTCTGTTTATAAAAGGTGTTAAGAAATGAGACCCAGCCGTTCTAGTTGCCGGGCATGCTCTACACCGGTAGACAGCAGATAGATTCGGGTGGTTGCCAGGCTGGAGTGACCCAGCACATCCGCCAGCCGGACGATATCTTGATAGGCTCTATAAAAGGTCCGGGCGAAGAGATGCCGCAGGTTGTGGGGAAATACCTTAGCCGGTGGGACATTTACCTTTTTACAAAGCCCCTTCATCTCTGCCCAGATCTGACGTCTGGAAAGCCCTTTTCCGTTTCTGGTGAGGAATACCTCGCCAGAGACGATTCTTTGCTTTTTGGCATACTTTTGCAGCTTCCGGCACAGCTTGCCGGGGATTAAGATGGTACGGATCTTCCCCTTAAGTGACACATCCACCCGTCCGCTCTGTGCCGCCTCCACCGTGATGTATTTGACCTCCGAGACCCGGATCCCTGTGGCGCAGATCAGCTCCATCAGCAGAGCCAGGCGCCCCTTGCCCAGCCCGCTGGCCGCATCCAGCAGCTTCCGGTACTCCTCCTTGGTCAGCTCCTTATCTGCCCGCCGGAATAGTCTGTGCTGGATTTTCAGATACTTTACCCGGCAGTCTTCCCAGCCCAGAAAAGTAAAAAACCTGTTCAGCGCAGACAGCTTTGAATTGATCGTCTCCGGCTGAAAGCCCGACTTTTTTAAGTGCTCCTTCCACCCTGCCGCCAGCTCCCTGCTGATTTCCCTGCGTTTTGCCCAGTTCAGAAATGCACAGACATCTCGCTGGTACTTCTCGATCGTCCCTGCCTCCCGCTCCTCCTCCTGTAAGTACCGCCCAAACGCTTTGATTTGGTTTGCCGTCACTCCTTCACATTTCACAACAAGCCCTCCTATCATGATAGATAAACGCAGTAGTCTCGTTTTTCTTCATAGTTAGTATAAAATTTTCATTGGCAAACGAAAAAGGGAAGCGGTGAAAGCACCACTTCCCTAGGGGCTCCAAAGTTAGTAGAATTTTGAGATGGCAAAACACACCTATTGCAAAGGAGACCCAAAGCAATGGTAACAAAATTAGAACAGCAAGGCAAGCAGATTTTTCAATAGGGCGAAAAGTTTGTTGATATCGCCACGCTGGAGAAGGTGGTATACAAAACTGTCCTTTTCCTTTGGCGCAATATCATGCGCTAGTGCATTGAGGAGGCAGACCGTACCCTGGCCCAGTAGCGGGACCATGGGGCGTACCAGCGGCAACGAAGGCTTGCCAACGATGTCTGTAAATACATTCGGTTTTAAGAATGGAAAAGAAATTTTCAGCCATAGCGTTGTCATAGCAGTTTCCCCGCCTTGACATAGAGGTCGTAATGCCGTATTCTCTAGTCAGGTCAAAGTATGCTTGTGAGGTGTACTGACTGCCTTGGTCGCTGTGGAGCTGCAACTCCGCAGCGACTTTCTTTTCCTTTTTCATAGCCAGACGGATGGTGTCCAGTACAAGATTGACAGTTTGCGTAGAGGCAGTTTTGTATGCGACAATGCTGTTGTCAAATAAGTCTCGGATCATAGACAAGTAAAGAACGCCTTGTCCAGTGTGGATGTAAGAGATATCCGTAAC
>JAAWIE010000112.1 GCA_022796195.1 Lawsonibacter sp.
GCTGTCAAGAGAGAACGCTTCTATCTGTCCCTCACTGCGGTGGCTGCTTAGATCCTAAAATCCTTGCGCGAAATGTGTCAACTCATATTGACAAAATCATTGTTACGAGCACGGTGGGAGAGGCCACCGAAGGACTGCTTGATGCGGTTCGAGAAGAGGTTGACAAGATCGCCGGACCATACGACAACATCCTTGTGAAATCCTCCATCGTCGTTCCCTAGGATATCAAGGTTATTGTCACCACCGACGACGTCTCCGGCGACGGGGAGATCGAGGGCAAGGTCGCCTCTATCCTCACCGAGCTCCTTGCTGTCCGCAAGGGCCGCAAGTTCTACGAGCTCACCCTCTCGGACATCAATCACGCTATCCGCGACAGCTACATGGCCTCGACGAACGTCAAGGTCATCACCCCGGCCCAGGACGTCAAGCTCGACAAGGACAAGGTCATCACCCTGGGGGCCGTCACCGTCACCGTGAGAAGGGAGTGAGTGCCCGGTGAAGCAGTACGACCACTTCGGAGAGTATATGTTCGACCTCCTTTTCGCCCCACTGAAAAAGGGGAAGCGGGCGGTCAATCAGTTCTTCATCTTCTTTAAGGTTATCGGGCGGATCTTCGACGGTCTGAAGGAGGACACCCTTCGGGTGAGGGACGAGACCAACATCGCCACAGCCTCCCCCACCATGCTCCCTATCCACGGGCAGGATCGCAATATGCCTAGGCTTACCGGAGAGAGCGTTGAAGGATATCGGACTCGGCTGGCTATGAAAGGCATCATTTCTGAGTGGAGCGGTACCCGGCAAGGCATCCTTTACGTGCTTGCATCTCTGGGATATGATCACAGCCAAATCGCTCCGGTCTATGAACAGGATCCAAGCCGTTGGGCAGAATTTGCGATTAATCTCGGGGCAGGATCAACGGAAACTGTAATTGATATTTCAAAAATATTCCAAGAAGTGCAAGCGGTAAAAGAAGCCTCCAGCAAATTGGCTGCTTTCACTATTCCGACTAAAACAACATGTTTCTCAATGCAAGTCGGCGGAACTATTTCATGTGTTGTAACCTTGCCAGTTCCAGAGCTTGCAGATCACTTTGATTTTCAGAGTGCAATTCAATTAGGAGGACATGCGGGGATACAGTCAGTTATCACAATTCCAGAACAAAAATAAGGGTGGTTGAAATTGGATTATGGATTTAAAATTACTACCCACGGACGGGCAGTAATGATTTCATGTTCTGTCCTGGGAGTACTGCTTAATCTTACCCGCGCAGCAGTGGGTAGCGGAAAAGTGGGAGAAATGGTGAATCTGGCGGATGTTCATCAGCTTGTTCACTATGAGGATGAGGGGACGGTTGGGGAACGTCACCATGAAGGCAACCAGTTTTTCCTGACTGTACAGTACAGCAACAAAGACAGATCTTCCGAACCGTTTTCTCTGGGAGAATTTATGGTATTTGCGAAAGACCCGGTTACTGGGGAAGAGACAGACTTTTTATATGCGACACTGGGAGACTACCAGCAGCAAATACCTGGCAATAGCAAAGAAGTACCGGTCAGCACATGGGAATTTCCTCTTATTATTGTCATATCTGATGAACTTGAAGTAAATATATCCGCATCTCCCGGACTGGTAAGATGGGATGATATGATGAACGCTATCAAAGTTCACAATGCGGCCGAGGATGCTCATCCATATATCCGATCGTACTACTCTAGGCTAGATTCCAGAGTGGCACTGTTAGAGCTGATGTATAACACCGATGTCAGCGGCAACCCGTTTACTGTCACCTTTGATACGTTAGTCGGCGTGGATGTAAATGGCGTATGGAATGTGCCTATGGCGCGGATTGAGTTTTAAGAGAGGAGGAGTTTAAATGGCTACCCTTGGCAGCATATCAGAAGGCAGTGTTATCAAACTGAAGGAAAATGGCGCTCTGGTGGAGTTCTATGTGGCTAAGCATAACTACGAGAGTGGGCTGAACGGCAGTGGCAGGACACTGGTAGTACGTAAAGACTGTTATAGTATGGGCGGTACGTGGCAGAACTCCACCAACGCCTACGCTGGCAACGAGATGGATAGCTTACTCAACGGTACCTATAAGAACCTGCTGGACTCTGACATCCGGACGGCTATGGGAACAACCAAATTTTACTATACTCCTGGCAATGGCAACGACACTAAGACAAACCTCAGCCGATCTGTATTCGTGCTGTCCGCTACAGAGATGGGTGGGTCCCACACTTTTATGAATGCTGAGGGAACAGCACTATCTGGTGCGGTTATCAATCTGTTGAAAGTCGCCAAGTGGAATGGCACCGCTGTAATCTGCTGGACCCGGTCCCCGGTCACGGGCAGCACCAACCGTGCCTGGGGCTTGAACAGCAGCGGAAACTCCGATACCTACACCAGCACCAGCGCCTACGGGGTCCGCCCTGTTTTTACTCTCCCCTCCTCCCTCTTGGTCTCTAACAACGGCCCGGTATATGCAAATACCGCTCCGTCTACTCCCTCCAGCATCAGTGTTCCCTCCAGCATCAGCGGCGGAAGCACCATCACGGTATCCTGGGGGAGCAGCAGCGACACGGAGGGCAATCTGGCGGGCTACATTGTGGAGCGGAGCACCAACGGCGGCAGCTCCTGGAGCCAGATCTACCAGGGCGGCAGCACGAGCACCACAAACTATGTGGCATTTGGCACCGCCAGCGTGATGTACCGGGTCAAGGCCTATGACACAGAGGGCCTTAATTCCGGCTGGCGGACCGGCGGCAGCGTTACCGTCATCAACAACCAGGCTCCAGGGGCTCCGGGGAGCATTAATGTGCCGTTGGATGTGACCGGGGGCGCAGAGTTGACAGTTACCTGGGAGGCGGCTACTGACCAGGACGGCAATCTGGCCGGGTACAGTCTGGAGCGTGAGGTGGACGGCGGTGGTCAGTGGTCGGTGGTCTACACCGGCAATACCCTGAGCTATACCGACACCATTACGAAGGGCTGGGCCAGCGTGAAATACCGCGTACGGGCCTACGACACCAACAACGCTTACAGCGGCTATGTCACCAGCGACATCTGTACGGTGGACAACAACATGGCGCCGACCATCGCCTGCGACTCTGCCAGCGGGAGCGACCTGGGAATCAAGACCGAGGGATTCTCCGTGCAATACAGTGTGGCCGATGAGGATGCGGATGAAGTTACAGTGGCGGAGGTCCTGGACAGGGAGAGCCTGCGTACATTCTCCGCTGGATTGGAAGAGGACAGCAACCTCCAGATAACCGGCGAGACTTTTCTCCGATTGCTGAATGGTACACACACCTTGACCATTACCGCCAATGACGGGAAGGCCAACACGGTCCACACCCTGACATTCAAGAAGGAAGTCACCGAGGCCGCCATTACCCTGGAAGAGCCCATGGAGGCGGACGCCGACATCACTATCTGCGTCCTGTCCGTCATCGGCTCCATTCCAGCGGATGCCGAATACTCCGTAAAGGTCACGAACAACGCCAACGATGCCACACCGGTCTGGGAGGACTGTACCACCGAAGTTAAAGTCGGAGCAAACCATGTCTTCACCAATACCACTGCCACCAACGGTCCCGCTTTCAACTTTAAGGTAGAGGCTAAACGGGGGACCAGCGGGATAGGGGGCTACATCAATTCTGTACAGGGAGAATTCCAGTAATGGGACTGGAGCATTTGCGGAAAGACAGTGTCCGGGAGCTATCTGAAAAGAAAGCCTATGAGACGCAGCAAAAGAACGCCGCCACTATTGCCTTTGTGGTACTGGCTGAGGGCGGAAAGATCGACAATGTCACGGCTTCGGAGCAAGCCGCCCTCTTCGCGGAGTGGTCCCCGTCCATCAACTACACAGTCGGTCAACTCCGCCGTTACCGCGGTATCCTGTATCGCTGTGTTCAGGATCACCAGTCCCAGGAGGGTTGGGAACCAGACAAGACGGCGTCCCTCTGGAACGTCACCAGCGACCCGGCAGAGCCGTGGCCGGAGTGGTCTCAGCCTATCGGAGTGCATGATGCCTACAGCAAAGACGCAAAGACTTCCCATAACGGCAAAAGGTGGGTCTCCGACATTGATAACAACGTATGGGAGCCTGGGGTTTATGGGTGGACGGAGTACGTCGATCCAGAGGAGCTCCATGAGGTCTCCCAGAACCCGCAGGACGGGCTTTCGGAGGCACCGGAGGTGTAATTACCACACAACGGCCAAAAGCAAAGGAGGGGCGGCAAAATCCGCTCCCTCCCGGAACTTTAGAAAGCCTGCCCGCTTGCTCGGTCCGCTCCCCTCGCTGGGGGCGGTCGGCGCAAGTGGGCGAGCTTAGAATTACTTCTTAGAAACCCGCTATTTTTCTCATTTATCCTGTCCGAATTTCTCAAAAATCCTGTCGCGCTACAACTGCACCGTGATCAACATCAAGGGTGAGTCTTACCGCTTGAAAGAACGCAAGGAATTTATGCGTCAGAAACAGCAAATCGTGAACACTCTTTTTGAGCAAGGAAACGCTTAATTTTCTTACACCCCCCGCCGAAAAACTACAAAATTTCTTCGGCGTTTTCTTACAATTTCAAATTGGCGTTGACAACACTGGTCAGGCTCTTGCAGCCCTTGAAGGTCCAATCCCCGATTTCCGTGACGCCCTCCGGGATGGTGACGTCCCCTCCGCGGCCTTTGTACTTCTTCAAAACGCCGTTCTCAATGACAAAATCCTGATTTCCGCTCATACCGCAGTCTCCTTTATATGTAGTATTTGATCGGGAAACGCCGCACCAAAAGAATTTTTTCTACTATACCACATCCAAAACGCAAAAACCATATGCAGCCAGCATGGTTGCACAAATTTTGGCAAAATGGTACACTACATTTAGAATTTATTCACAACAGGAGGAGACCCGTCATGACCCAAGCGGGAACGTTGGCACAAGAGGTGCTGTTGCTGTCCCGGAACACCCTTTTGGTCAACCTGCGGTTTTTGGACGCCGCCCTGAGCCAGTTCGCCCTGACCCCTGCGCCCCTGCCCTTCGCCACCGATGGGCAGAACCTGTACTACGACCCCCGGCACGTCCTGTTGTGCTACCAGGAGGAAAAGGAAGCCAGTGTCCGAAACTATCTCCATCTGGTGATGCACTGTGTCTTCCGGCATATGTACGTCCACACCCTGGTGGACCAGGCGCTGTGGGACCTTTCCTGTGACATCGCGGTGGAGGAGGTCATCAACGGTCTGGGGCTGTCCAGCGCCGCCGCCAAGCGCCAGGAGTATCAGGCGGAAAAGCTGGACAAGCTCCGGAAAGAGGTCAAGCAGCTCACCGCCGAAAAGCTCTACCGCTACTTCCAGGACCACCCGCCCCGGGACTCGGAAAAACTGAGGGCGCTGTTCCGGGGCGACGACCACACGCCCTGGTATCTCCAGGCCCGGTCCGCCGCCGGGAACGGCGGGGCAGGGGAGGGCCAGAATGGCCCGCCCGGCGGGGACAGCCAGAACGGAAACACCCCTGCCAGCTCCCATTCCGCCATGGAGCAGATCTGGAAGGATATCTCCGCCCGGATGCAGATGGACCTGGAGACCTTCTCCAAGCGCCAGGGCGACCGGGCCGGGGCGCTGACCCAGAACCTGCTGGCCGTCAACCGGGAGACGTACGACTACACCGCCTTTTTGAAAAAATTTGCCGTCCGTGGG
>JAAWIE010000113.1 GCA_022796195.1 Lawsonibacter sp.
TTCGGTACTTCACGCACCAGACGATGTGGTAGTTGACGTTGTAGACGCATGTCCTGGAATGAATATATTTACTCATACGGATATTATAGTACGCAAATGCCAAGAAGTCAGTTATCATCATTGTTTTATTCTATACATATACCTTCAGATTTATATAGTGGTCGCTTTCATCTCGGATACAAGTAACCAAGACTTCCCGCGCCCATTTATTAAAGAAGTAGACTGTGTGGAGAGCTTCAACGTGGCCGGGATGCTAAAGAACCACCATCTGGCCAAGGCAATCGCGGACTGCTCCTGGGGCGAGTTGTGCCGGCAGTTGAAATGTCGTTCCATTTTGACTAATGAATTCTTTCTATTTGCATATAATAAAGGAAGATAAGTTTTCTTTCCGCCTGGCTGAGAAGCATGATATTATCAGCATCGAGGACCTGAATATGACGGTCATCAGTATCCTGCGCGAATTAGATGAAAGGAGAGCTGGCGCCCCCTCTGATGGCCTAGGGTCGTCCCGCAGCTAAAACTAGGGGTAACCGCGTCAGCAGAAACAGATGAACTTCAATACAACTTCGAAGGTGGTAAAGCGATTCCTGTTTTGTTTGATGGCTATGTTTATCGCAGTAGCGGGTTTTGTTTTGCTTCAAAATGATGTTTCAAAGGGCAGTATTTCTCCGAGCGACTTCAAGTTACCTGACATCCAAGAGGTCTTAAATGAAAAAGCAGAAGATGCTGGGGTTATCCTTTCAATCAATGGTAACATTGTTGCAAAAGATGCATACGCTCCGGCAAATCTACTTATTCAAAATCAAGACTCAAACACAGGAACCTGGAAGGTATTTATCTATTCAAATGATACCGGAGACTGCCTCTATGAGTCCGATGAAATTCCCCCTGGCTACAAAATAGAAGAAGCAAAGCTACAAATGCCTCTGGGAGCAGGAACCTATCCCTGCACTGCAGAATTTCACGTCCTGAGTTCTGATGGTGCAGACAAAAGTGTTATCAACGTCGGCGTAAAAGTTACCGTGCTGACGTAGATATAATAATTCTCAAAAGAAAGAGGTGAAAGAATCAGTGAAAAAATACCTGAGTGTGTTTCTCGTCATCGTTATGGCATTCTCCATGGCAACATATGGGTATGCCAGTCAGCGGTTTACAACCGATGTGACGCTAACGGTTGGCGGCGATGGCGGAGGAACAACCAATCCCGGCGATGGGGAAACCCCTAACCCAAACCCTGGCGGCGAGGAAAAACCTAATCCAAACCCCGACGGCGAGGAAAAGCCTAACCCAAATCCCGGCGGCGAGGAAAAGCCTAACCCAAATCCCGGCGGCGAGGAAAAGCCTAACCCAAACCCTGGCGATAGCAGCGGCGGAAGACCTAGCCGTCCCAGTGGCGGCGGCGGTGGCGGAAGCAGACCTTCCGCACCAAATACGAAGCCAGCTGCTCCCAATGGCGTAAAACCAGGCGGCGTGGATGGGAAAGGAAACCCCTATTATTTAATCGAGGGGGTTTATGTTGCGGCTGGAATCCATGAGGACGGATACATGCGCGGCTATACCAATATGACGTTTGGCCCGGATGATTTCTTGACTCGCGCCCAGTTTGCCACCATCATGGACCGTGTTTTTGAATTTGATGAGGTTGCTATAACCAAATCCTTTGATGACACGCGCGGCCACTGGGCGGAGAACGCCATTAACCGCCTCGCATCCCGCGGCGTTATCCTTGGCGTCAGCAGCACGGAGTTCCGCCCCAATGACGGACTGACAAAGGGACATGTCCTTTTAATGCTGAGCCGCGTCCTTGACATTGCGAAATACTCCAAGGTGTCCAACTTGCCCAGCGTGAAGCAGTATCACGCAAAAGAAGCGGTAGCCCGCATGCTCAACTCCGGCATCTACGATGAGCTTGATAAGGATTTCGATGTAAATGCCCGGATTACCCGGTCCGAAATGGTTCATTTGTTGAACAACCTTATTTATGAGCGCAATGCAAAGGCCACCAGAACAGAACGGGTCCTGGAGAGCCGTCACATTTTCTTGGACCTCATCGAAAACCGCTGGCATATGTACTACCATGACAGCGTGAAATCGATGGATTACAACTACCTGATGCAGGAGGTGCGAAATTTTGAAATGTAAGAACATCATAAGCGCTGCGTTGGCTCTTTCACTTGTGGCGGGAGCAATTCCTGCTCAAGCTGCGAGCCTGTCAGCGCCGGGAACGGTGCAGAGCGAAGTGACTTTGGACACCTCTGGGCTCGCTCCTGAGATTTTCGAGGTTGCTGTGCCCTCGGAGATTCCTCTTCATATGGACACAGATGGGAAACTTACCATTGCAAACAACCTTGCGATTGAGAATCATTCATCCAAAGCCGTTCAAGTGACCGGCATTTCGGTTGATGGCAAAAATGGATGGACTATCGTCGACTTCAGCGATGATTTTTCTTCTAAGCCTGTCGGCTCCAAAGACCTGGCGCTCAGTTTCCGCAGCGACAGCACAAAGGCTGGCGGAAACATCGACCTGACAGACGGCAACTGGAACATCGAAAAGGATGCTTCCCTTGCTATTGAGGCCGATATCCGGCTGGCGCGGCAGGACCAATCCAGTAAGGTCAATATTGCGACAATTAACTGGACGTTCGACTGGGCTGAAAAGGATGATACCGACAAGAGCCACGTTGAGATTACCGTACTCCCAGGCGACCATGGCCGCGCCGAAGTTACATCCCTGAAGCCCAATGAGGCCGGCCTTGTTGAGGATTATCCTCTCGCTGCGGCAGATACCGGCTACGAGTTCACGAACTGGGTTGACGCCGAGACGGAACTCCCGGTTGACGAGAATACGGTATATGAGACCAATTCCAGCATCAAGCCTGTGTTTGCATTAAAGTCCGGCTGGACCAGGTTCCCTGTACCGGACACCGAGAACGTCACGTTCATCCCCGAACAGAATCCGGAGATTCTTGTCGACCCCAATGGAACGGTCCAGGTTGTGCCTGAAGTTGTACCAAACCCCGGCTATGTAGCCGACGGCTTTGAAGACGGCAACGGCAATGCTGTAATGCCCGGCGCCGAAATCAACATCAACATCAATATCACCATTACGGTTATCGTTCGGCCGGAAAACACCAATCCGGAGGACCCCGACAAGACTGTGACTCTGCCCATTCTTCCTGGTGAGCATGGCAACGCAAACGCTGATGAAGTTACTACGGACAAGGATGGCAAAATTCCCGCTTTCCCGTCCGTGACGCCTGATGAGGGCTACATCTTCGACCACTGGGAAGACGAGAATGGCAACCCGGTCGACAAAGACACGGTGTTCGAAAAACCCACCGGCATCAAACCGGTCTGCGTACCCGACCCCGATTACAAACCTGATATGACGACAGACGTTGGCATTCTCCCTGGCGACCACGGCGCTGCCAACACGGATAAAGTCACTACGGACAGCGACGGTAAGATTCCCGCATTCCCGTCCGTGACTCCTGACGAGGGCTATGAACACGTTGGCTGGGAGAAGCCTGACGGCTCCCCGGTAGATGAAAACACTGTGTTTGGCAGCGGCGAGAGCATTCGCCCTACCTTCGAAAAGAAAGCAAATCCCATCGTAAATATCCTGCCGGGTGACCATGGCAGTGCGAATGTTGGTTCTGTTCAAACTGACGACAGTCATAAGATTCCTGAATTCCCGGCGGTGACTCCCAACGAGGGTTACGAACATGCCGGCTGGGAGAAGCCTGACGGGACTCCGGTGAACGGTGAAACTGTGTTTAAGGAAGGCGACTCGATTAGACCCGTGTTTGTTAAGATTGTTACGAAGTATTCCGTCACAGTTATTGATTCCGAGCATGGCATCGTTGAAGATAAGACTGTTGAAATCGGCAGCGACAATACAATTTTAAGTCTTCCGGATGCCACACCCGAACCTGGATATGAATTCTCGAAGTATGTGGACGAAGATGGAAATACCGTCTCTGTTGGCGACATCCTTACCGGCGACAAAACAATTCATCCTGTCTATGACCAGAAGCCACTCCAGGATTTTATTATAACAGCTTCTAACAGGACTGAAGTTGGTTATACAGGTGCGGCTGGTGAAGTTCTGAACATCCCATCTGAATTCATTGGCAGCGATGGCAATCGTTATCAGCCCATTAAGATTGACAACAATGCGTTCAAAGGATGCGCAAACTTGAAGTCAGTGGTTGTCCCTTCTGGTGTAACGCATATTGGCAATATGGCATTTCAAAGTTGTTCGGGATTGACTTCCATCACGATGCCCAATACACTCAAATCAATCGGACAACAAGCCTTTTACAGAAGTGCTCTCGCAAACGTTTCGATACCGAATTCCGTGACCAGTATTGGAGACTTTGCTTTTGCTTATACGTCGTCACTTCGCTCGGCGAATATCCCCAACAAGCTTACGACAACTGCAAATTCCATGTTTATGAACAGCGGGCTTGCCTCGATTACTATCCCAAGTTCTATCAAAACAATTAACGATTATACTTTTGCCGACTGTTCAAATTTAACAAATATCACCATCCCTAGTAATGTAACGAAGATTGGATATTCGGCCTTTTCGCGCACTGGCTTAACCTCTGTGACTGTCCCAAACTCCGTTACATCCCTTGGCGAGTATTGCTTTGACCATAATGGAAATTTAAGGTCGGTTAGCATTGGGTCGGGCGTTACTGAACTCCCAGCTTGTATTTTTGCCAGTTGTTCTGCCTTAACCAGTGTGAGTCTGAGCTCCAGTCTTCGAACAATTCGGCATGATGCGTTTGCGAACTGCACAAGCATGAATCCCTTGCGGATTCCGTCATCTGTAACAACAATTGAGAATGCTGCATTCACAGCGGTCCCACAGGTTAATTATTCTGGGTCCGCTTCTGGAAGCCCCTGGAATGCAAATAAAGTGGTAAGATAAATCAGCTGAATTTTGAAGCTGGCTGAAACTAAAAGACGCTGGGATTTTGTCCCAGCGTCTTTCTTTTGCGGCATTCATTTATTAGATGCACCTTATATCCCCCTAGCTTTAGCTATGGGATGACCCTGGGTCATCAGATATAAGGCGTGAAGAAATTATCGTTTTGTGATACGTTAGAAATTCTTCGCATATAATAACTCGAAAGGAGGTGATTCCTTGGTAAAAGCGTACAAATTTAGATTATACCCAACCACCCAGCAAAAAGAGCTGATGCTCAAAACCTTTGGTTGCGTCCGGTTTGTATATAACCAGACCTTGGCTGCCCGGCGGGATGCTTATGATAAGAATAAAAGGTCCCTGTCTGCCAACGATTGTGTAAAAATGCTTCCCGGCTTGAAAGAACAGTATCCCTGGCTCAGAGAGGTTGATTCCACGGCGCTCCAGTCTTCCGTAAAGAATATGGGGAAGGCTTACGAAAATTTCTTCCATGGGCTGAAAAAACAGCAGGGTCCGAAGGCCGGTTTCCCCAAGTTCAAAGCGAAACACCACAGCAAGGCCAGCTATACCTCGAAGATGAGTATCTTTGTTGGCGATTCTGCTGTGAAACTCCCCAAATTGGCTTGGGTTAAAGCGAAGATTTCTACACCTCTGACTGCTCCCACGAATAAATTCGTGGGGTTCCAAGTTGGTGACCTGTGGGGCCACCATGGTGCCATTGCCTCGCGGTACTCTGGAGAGCACGGCTAA
>JAAWIE010000114.1 GCA_022796195.1 Lawsonibacter sp.
TTGTAGTTGTCCACCTCCGCCTGGGCCAGGAAGTTGCCGCTATACACCAGACTGAAGCCATAGGCGTCGCCAGTGTGTTCGGTGGTATGTTTCCGCTTCAGAGCCAGGAAAGGATTGTGCTGGTGGGAGGAGTTGCCCCGCATACTGGACACGGCGGTAACGCCGGGCTGGAGGGGCCGGGTGACGATGGACCGCTCCCGGGCCCAGGAGCCGGAGAGTTGGACGCTCTCATAGTCCGCGTCGGGAAAATCCAGGCTGAGGCTCATGGCCCGATCCAGAAACAGAACCTTCTCCCCCTGATTGACAAACCGGACACTGCGAGCGATGGCGTCGCAATCCCTGAAGATGGTGTAGGACAATACGACCTCCAGTTTCCGCAACTGATCCAGCATCCAAATTTCCAAAGTCTCTGCCTCGCTGGGGTCCTCTACATAGGTAGCGGGCAGGCCCTCCAGAGGCTTTTTGCCCTGGATGATCTCATAGCCCTGGTACTCCAGCTTGCTCAAGGTGCTGCCGTCCTCCCCCTGGATCTCCAGGGCGGGGTAGCGGTAGTCGGAGGTGCCATAGGTGGGGTACTCCTGGCGCAGATGCTCATAGGAGGTGTACAGATCCCCCTCGTTGATGTAGGTGGTCATGGGCCGGTGAGCCTTCTCCACCATGTGGAGGTAGCTGCCGTCGGTACGCAGTTCCTTCCCGAAGTACAGGTGGCCCAGCTGACCGCTTTCCATCACATAGAGCAGGTAGCTCATGCGCCCATTGTGAAGATGGAATACATGCTCTTTCTCGTTGACTGTGATCATGGAATGTTCCTCCTTGTGAAATGTATCACTGCGGACGGCGCGGCGTTGTCCCCGCGCCGCCGCTAAGAGCTTAACCGGCGTGGAGCTGGTTGATTTCTTTCGTCAGCTGCTCCAGCCGCTGGCCCTTCAGCTTGTAGACGAATTTGAAGATCAGGAAGCTGATAACAGCCAAGATGATAGGCAGGACGAACATCAGTACCCGGATACCAAGAATGGTGCTCGCCGCCTGATGACCGGCTAACTCAGGCTCATAGCCCACGATGTCCAAGCCAACGCCGGTGAACAGGGCGGCCAAGGCGGTGGCCATCTTCATCAGGAAGGTCTGGGCGGAACAGGTGACCGATTCATTCCGCTTACCAAACTTTACCTCGCCATAATCAATAACATCGGCGATGCAGCAGGTGGTGGTGCCCAGGGACAGGCCAGAGCCGAAAAACAAAAGACAGCAGGAGGCGATGACGCCGGGAGCACTGGTGGGAGCGACGTAGCCCAGGATCAGCAGCAGAACCAGTCCTACGATAGGTAGGCCACAGGCCAGGGCATATACCTTTTCCCGACTGATATTTTTCGCGATGGTGGGGAACAGGAACAGCCCAGCCATCTCCGCAAGAATGGTAAAGCCAAACACTGAATACAGCATAGCACTTCCGCAAACCTCTTTGAAGTAGTAAACCGCAAAAGATTTCAAAACTTGGGTACTGAGGTTGAAGGTGAGCAGCAAACCAATGAAGGCCACCAGTTGGTCGTTGTGGATGATGATGCCGAAGGCCTCGCCCAGGTTGGTCTTCTGGGTCTTGGCCCCGATGGTGGGCTCCTCCTTTACATTGAATACGGTGATACCAATGGTGAAGATAAACAGGATGGCGATGCCGATAGCAACCCATGTAAAGCCGGTCTCGCTAATGTTTAAGATGGTGCCGTTCTCCTGCTCCTGAAGGACGGTGTTGTCCCCGGCCAGCTTGTTGCAGAAGTCGATCATGTACAGACCGAAGGTGCAGATGATAAAGCCGCCTAGGCTGGCGAAGATACGGGGGATGACAGAGATCTTTTCCCGCTCCTGAGGATCACTGGACAGGTTGGGCAGCCAGGACCAGTAGGGCACATCCATGATGGTGTAGGTCATGCCGTAGAGGATGTACATTACCGCCACATAGGCGCACTTGGCAGTCATGCTCTCCAGACCCAGGGTGGTGAACAGCAGGACAAAGACCACCGCGTTCAGCAGGGTGCCCACCACCAGCCAGATGCGGAATTTGCCGTACTTGGTCCGGGTGTTGTCCACGATCATGCCCATCACCGGGTCGTTAACCGCGTCCCACATCCGGGCCACAAAGAACAGCACGCCGACGAAGGAGGATGCGATACCTAGAGTGTCAGTGAAGTACAGCATCAGGAATGCTCCGACCAGATTCACAATGGCGTCCTTGCCGATGGCGCCAATGCCAAAACACCATTTTTCTTTTGGGGCTCTCTTCAGTTCATTCACGATTATTTCCTCCTGTTGTTTGTTTTTACGATTTCTCACGTTTGGCCACAGCGAGAGAATATCGTATTTTTATCGAAGAACCGGTTCTTTTGATGAAATAAATATAGCATATTCTCATAAAAACAATCGTGTTCGGTTCTTATATAAAGCTGTCCATTTGTTTGATTCTACAAATATGTCGCCCGAGACACCTGGGATATTGTACAAATTATTGATTTATTTTTTGGGCACTTTGCCAGTTTTCGGCGATTTACATTTCTAGCCAAGACCACTTACATAAAGTGTGGTGTTGACACAGAACTTTTTTATCAGAGATTTACCGCATGATGTGAAAGCATCATGCGGTTATCTTCGGTCGAAATTTGCTTATTCCAGGGGAAAGTCGTTCTTTTCGATAAAATTATCTGGAGCGTCGAGGTCAGTTCTATTTGATTGTCCAACATGTCCAGAATGCGGCACAAAATCAGATTGCTTTGCTCTCGGATAGACAGGTGGTCAAAAGCTTCTGCAACCTGCTCGTTGTTAATTATCAAGTTATGTTCGTGAACCATGAACACATAGTTTTCACTGAGATAGCTGACTGTTGTACAGAACTTATCTAACTTCTTCTGCTGCAAGACTCTGAACGCCGTCTCGTTGTTCCGGCGGCGCTCTTGCTCATGCAGATAATCTATGGCTTGGAGAATCAGCTTACACTTAACAAAGCGAATGGGTGATCTATTTTGCCAATGAGAACAAAAATTTTCTAAAAAATTTTGAAAGACAGCTAAAGCGAAATTGCTTGACTTTCGTCGCATAAAACGGCCGCCGTCCCATTGGCAAGGACGACGGCCGGTCTAACCTATAAATATATACTGTTGAGGAGGAACTAGATAAATTTTCATAGTAGTTATCTTTTTAAAAAGTTAGGACAAACTACTGCGGATTTATAACACTACATTAGCTCATTTTAACGCCGCAATCATTTCGATTTCGCAGCAAGCGTTTCCGGGCAGAGAGGTACAGCCGACCGCGCTGCGTGCATGACTTCCTGAGCTGCCAAAAATGTCATACAATAGCTGGGATGCACCGTCGATCACCTGTGAGTGCTGTGTAAAATTGAGAGCTGCGTTCACGAAGCCTGTCAGCTTTACGATCCGCTCCACATGGTCCAGACTTCCAGTAGTATCTTTCAGAATGGCCAGGCAGCTAAGAACGCACAACCGCGCGGCAGCCTGCCCCTCGGTTACAGTGAGGTCCTGTCCCAGTTTTCCGGTATATTGCAGTTTTCCGTCTACTTTAGGCGTCTGTCCGGCGGTAAACACCAGTTTCCCAACCTGAATGCCGGGACAATACACGGCGGCCGGCGGATTGGCTTTAGGCAGGACAATGCCCAGTTCCTGCAAGCGTTCTTCCATGCTCATAACAGATCAGCTCCTCCGTTGTTCAAAGAATTTTAGCGTTTCCCCGAATACGGGTACGAGTAATTTCGTTTTCCTCCACAAATACATCAGCGTAAATTACGCTGGGCCGGCCCATCGCCTCACCTTGGAATATGGTAAAGCAGTTCCATCTCTCCTGCACCGGCACTTTCCGGTACTCCACCAGATAAGCAGCCAGGGCGGAAGCCGCCACGCCAGTGGCCGGGTCCTCGTTGTAACCGGCCCGTTTCGGGAATTGCCGGGTATACAGTACATTATCTTTTTCCAAAACAAAAGGATAGAATCCGGTCGTCTCACAGCGGTCACAGAGGGACCACAGCAGTTCAAAATCCGGCTCCAGATCATTCAGTATAGATTTGCTGATCAACGGAATCAGCAGCTTAAACCGGGAAGTGGACACAGACTGGATGGGGCCGCCGGCCAGCGCATTTGGAGCAATCCGAAGCGCCTGGCAGAGTTCCTCAACAGTCGGAGCCGTCTGCTGATATTTGGGTAAAAACTGCTCTACAGCTACGTCAATCTGTTCGCCCCTCATTTCCCACTCTACCCGCATGGGGCCGAGGTTTGTCTCAAGCATAATCGGAGATGTTTGGCAAAGTCCGCGCCGCACCAAGACAGTTATGCTGCCAACGGTGGCGTGCATACACATATCTGTTTCGTGCAGGGGCAGAAAATACCGGACTTTGATGTCACAGTCTGTCCGTGTGGCCTTCATCAAAAAGGCGGACTCCGCTCCAAAGTCATGGGTCATAGCCTGCATTTGATCCGTGGTCAACCCGTCAGCGTTTATCGTTACCGGGCAGGGATTTCCCCCTCCGTCCCGGGCCTGGAATACGATGGTATGAATTGTCTCAAACACAAAATCAACTCCCGCTTTCTTTGTGATACATAAAGCCGGCTGTTTTAACCGCAGCCGGCTTTGCATTTGGGAAAGGAAAGTTTACTTTTTAATGCCCCTTTTCTTCATCCATTCGGGCAGTTCCTCGGGCTTCAGACCATTGTACTTGCAGCCGGGGTAACGGCAGTTGGCGCAGTTGCCCTTGTTGCCCTTGACGGCCGGCTCACCCTTGATGTTCTTCTCCAAAAACTCCACCAGAGCCTTGATATCGGCCTCATCGCCGTCCACGGCCCAGTAGTGGGCGCCCTCGTTGCCGCCGATGCCGCCAGCGCACACCACCTTGGCGTCACAGTGGAACATCTGCCTGATGGCGTCCACCTCAGTGAGGATATCGGCGCTGGACAGGCAGTACAGGCCGGGGTCGGCCCCCATGGAGATGTCGATGTGGCTGGCTCCACCCAGGGCGCGGCTGGCGGCGGGGACGCTGGGCACCATCTTCTCATACCCCACGGGGCAGATCCATTTCAGCCCCTTGCTGGTCATGTAGCCGATGAAGTTGGGAACGGTGCCGCCGTTGAAGCCGGAGGTGATAACGCCCACATGGCCGTCCTGGTCAAAGGCATTAGCCCCCTTGATAATGACGGTATCGGCGTGGTAGTCCTGGAGGGCCTCGTCCATCTTCTTGTCCACGGGTTGGCCCTTGTAGAACACGTTGGGGAAGCTCTTGCGGCTGGAGGGCTCGGTGACGCACAGCATTCCGTCGGTGCTGTTGCCCACGGTGCACAGGCCGGGCTCCACCTCGTAGCCCAGCTCCTGGGCGATAAAGGCGTTGGTGGTGCCGCCGGCCAGCAGGACATAGGCGTCCTTCCAGGCCTTCTGGAACTCAGGAGTCTGAATGACTGCCTTGGCAATGAGACGGCGGGCCTCAGCGGGGGTTAAAACAAAGGTAGCTTTCATGATAATCTCTCCAATCTTTATTCTTTCTCAGGGTGCTTTTTCAGATCCACCACGGGGTTGAGCAGGGGACGCATCTCAAAACCGTCGGGGCCGACAATGCGGCACTCGGCCATGTCGCCGTCCTGGATGTGGAAGGCCCGGGGGGTGCCGGTGGACAGGATGTCGCCGGCGTACCAGCCC
>JAAWIE010000115.1 GCA_022796195.1 Lawsonibacter sp.
GCTTCTGCACGGTCCCCCTCATCCGCCCCCTCCGGGGGCACCTTCCCCCCAGAGGGGGAAGGCTTTTACCCTCTAACCAACATGGGCAAAGCTCAAAAGGTGGACGTTTCCATACATTTAATGGAAAAAAGGGCGCAGTGCGCCCTTTTTTAAGACTGGTCAAGCGGCTCACGGCGCCGGCAGAAGCTCCTATTATAACCCCGTCAGCAAAAAATCGGTCCATCCCATCATCACAGGGACAGACCGATTTTATTTTCTTGAGCCCACGCGGACTTTGTCAGGCTCCATTTCGCATGAGCCGCTGGGCCGCAAAAATGTTTTGGGTAATTTTTTCCTGATCCTCTTCGGTTAGCTCCAAGAACTGACATCCATACTCAAACATACCCTTCTCCCGCTCGATAACGCGCACAACCTGACTGAACAGGGCTGATTCCGGCCTGTCCTCCAAAAGCCTGACCTTGAGCAGGAACTTATCACCCTCATGGTATCGGAACTCTGAGGCAACATAGGCCCCAGCAATGCTGATATTTAACAGTTTACATGCTTTTTCCCCCATTTCCAGACCATGGAAGGTAGTAATGGTGGCATCAAGATTCGTCTCCAGCCGGAAAAAAGCGCGATCATTTCCTGCTTTGCAAACCTTCAACCCAGAAACCATGCAAATGTTCTGCTGTGCAGGAGTAATTGTGCCCTCCATATAGACGGCCTGTCGTTCCCTGTCACTGTAGCCCCGGATTTTAACGGGGACCAGCTCTTCTCCCTGAGGAATGGCGGACTGCGAATATTGATGCAGTTCGCCGCAGTCTCCGTTCAGGCCCAGCAGCTTTGCAACAAACAGCATACGGCCCCCAAGTGTTGTCACCTCCACTCTCATTCCGGCATAAGGTTCTAAATCCGCCTCATTCTGTCCCGCTTTTTCCTCTTGGGGAAGCAGTCCTTTCGCCCTTCTTCCGGGTAAATAAAACCATTTCATATTCAATTCTCCTAAATTTCACTCTTTTTCCCACAGCTGTTTCAGCTGCTCATCCGCCCAAACTACCTGGTTGCGGCCGTATTTTTTCGCGTCGTAGAGCATGGTATCCGCAACTTTTAAGTAAACGGCATAGGCGCTTTCCGCCGAAGGAACAACAGTAACTCCGCCGGCGCTGACTGTGACCCATTCCGCTACCGACGGGTCGTGAGGAATGTGAAGGTTCTCCACAGCCTGGCGGACGTTTTTTACATGCCCAAATATTTTTTCCGAGTGGTCGCCCACCGAAATCATCACAAATTCCTCGCCGCCGTAGCGGGCAAAAAAATCCGTCGTCCGGCGCAGGCATTGTGACGCTGTCTTTGCCACAGAGGCAATCACTCGGTCCCCGGCGGGGTGTCCGAATTTATCATTATACACCTTGAAGTGGTCGATGTCAAACATGCAGATGGAGAACGGGATTTGCAGCCGAACGGCCTCATGCCACTTTGTCAAACTGCACCGGTCGTACCTGCGCCGGTTGGCAACGCCAGTCAGCTGGTCGGTCATAGACTGCCATTCGGCCTGTTTTCGGTAATTGTACAGTTTGATGTGAGTATTGACTCTCGCTTTTACAATTAAGGGGCTGAAGGGCTTTGTGATGTAGTCCACCGCCCCCAGCAAAAGTCCCCGCTGTTCATGCTCCACCGCAGAAAGTCCGGTAATCAAAATAACCGGGATGCTCTGGGTGATGATCTCCTCCTGCAGCTTTTTCAGCAGCGTAAAGCCATCCATCCTTGGCATGACCACGTCCAGCAGAATCAGCGAGTAGTTTTCAACGCTGACGCGGCTCAGTCCTTCTTCCGCCGTCTGCACTACGGTAACATGGTACTCGTCCTCTAAAATCGCTTTTAGCTGGGTAGCCTGTACAATACTGTCGTCAACAATCAGAATTTTTTCCATCGTGACACGCTCCTCATTGAAACTGCTTTAAATTATCACTGAAACATGAAATCTTTCCGTTTTTGCCATAAAATAGTCCTGTTCTTTCAGCGATATGGAGACTCGTTTCATCAATTAGTAAATGTTCGTTTATTTTCTGCCTAAAAAATTTCCGCTCCTTGGCGGAATCCAAAAGCAATTTGCTGCAATGTTTCAAAGGAGTGCAAGAATCGATGCCGCCCGTCCAAATATATTCAGTTGGAAGGTATGAATAAACGTTTGTCCGCTTATTATACACTCCTTTTGTTCCCTTGGCAATATCGATTTTGCCGATCAAACACCATCGTTAGAGCCCAAGCTCCGGCATTCCGCCAACAGCATACGGTATTTCACCCAGACAAAATACACGAAAGAACGCGAAATTTAACCCTTCGGACCAGGGATAATCCAAACGATCATTTTTCTTGCAATCGGGACGGACTTGCGCTATGATAAGAAGCGAAAACAAACCACAAAGGGGGTTCCAACATGCGGGACGGTTTTATTAAAGTGGCGGCGGGTACGCCGCAGATCAAAGTGGCGGACTGCGAATACAATGCGGGGCAGATCATCCGCCTGATGCGGGAGGCAGCAGACCAGGGCGTAAAGGTGCTGTGCCTGCCCGAACTGTGCGTCACGGGCTGCACCTGCGGCGACCTATTTTTCCAGGACACCCTCCTTCAGGGGGCTGAGGAGGCCCTGCACCATATTTGGGAGGAGACAGAAGAACTGGACCTGGTTACCGCGCTGGGGCTGCCGGTGCGTTACCGGGGCAAACTCTACAACTGCACGGCGGTGCTTTGCGGCGGCATTCTGGGACTGGTTCCCAAAACGCACATCCCCACTCAGGGCGACTGTGCTCAGAGCCGCTGGTTTATCTCCGGGGCCGATATGGGGAACACCGATTTCTGTATCCCCTTCGCCGGTCAGAATACCGTTGAACTGTCTGCCGGGATGGTCTTCCGCTGTGAGGAAGTCCCGGAACTCACCCTCGGCGTAGTCACCGGCGAGGATTTTTGGACAGCGGAGTCCCCCTCCATCCGGCTGGCCCAGGAGGGCGCTGCCATGATCCTCAATCCCTCCGCCTCCAGCGAGACGGCGGGCAAAGCCGCCTGGCGCCGCCAGCTGGCAGCGGGTCAGTCCGCCCGCCTGCTCTGCGGCTGCATCTGCGCCAACGCCGGGGAGGGCGAATCCACCACCGACCTGGTTTTCGCCGGACACAACCTGATCGCGGAAAACGGCGGGATTCTGGCCGAAACCCGGTTCCAGACCGGCCTGACCATCAGTGAGATTGACGTGGGCCGGCTGGCCTTCGAGCGGCGGAAAACCAGCGTCTTCCGCCCCGCCGGACAGGATGTGTACCCCAACGTTTTCTCCCTGAAACCGGAAACCACCGTCCTCACCCGCCCGGTCGCGAAAAACCCCTTCGTCCCCGAAGACGGCCCCGAACGCCGGGAGCGGTGCGGAGAAATCTTCACCATCGCCGCCCTGGGCCTGAAAAAACGGCTGGAACACACCCGGGCCTCCTGTGCGGTGGTGGGGCTGTCCGGCGGACTGGATTCCACCCTGGCCCTGCTCATTACCGCCCGTGCCATGGACCTGCTGGGCCGGCCCCGGAGCGACATCCTGGCCCTGACCATGCCCTGTTTCGGCACCACCTCCCGCACCCGCTCCAACGCCCAGGTGCTGGCCGAACGCATCGGTGCGCAGTTCCGCACGGTGGACATCGGTGAGGCGGTACAGGTCCACTTCCGAGACATCGGCCAATCCATGGAAGACCTGTCCGTCACCTTTGAGAACAGCCAGGCCCGGGAGCGCACCCAAGTGCTCATGGACATCGCCAACCAGCGGGGCGGCATGGTCATCGGCACCGGCGACCTGTCCGAATTGGCCCTGGGCTGGGCCACCTACAATGGCGACCATATGTCCATGTACGGGGTCAACGGCTCCATCCCCAAGACCATGGTACGCCACCTCACCGCCTTCGCCGCCGGTCAGGCGGAAACCTCCGACTCCCGGCTGGCCGCCGTCCTCCGGGACATTCTGGACACCCCCGTCTCCCCTGAACTCCTCCCCCCGAAGGAGGGAGAGATCGCCCAGAAAACCGAGGACCTGGTGGGCCCCTATGAACTTCACGACTTCTTCCTTTACTACGCCGTCCGGTGGGGATTCTCCCCCCGGAAAGTATTCCGGCTGGCCCTCCATGCGCTGGGCGGCGACTACGACCGGGAGACCATCCTCAAATGGCTGAAAAACTTCTACCAGCGCTTCTTTGCCCAGCAGTTCAAACGCTCCTGCCTCCCTGACGGACCGAAAGTCGGTTCTCTCTCCCTCTCCCCCCGGGGCGACTGGCAGATGCCCTCCGACGCGGTGAACACCCTGTGGATGAAGGAACTGGAGACCCTCGCCTGTGCAGAGGAAACAGAACAACCGTAAACAGGGAAGGCCCCGCCGGTTGGCAGGGCCGTTCTCTATTATTGAAACAATTCCCATATTTTACAGTGGAATGCCAATGACAGATTATATGCATCATCGACCATCATCTCCTCCGGTAAAATATTTTGCTCCAGCTGTGCCAGTATCTCTAATGGTACACCGCTCCTTACAGCCGATTCCTGTATCGTAAGGTTTTGCTCTTCTCGAAATCGTTTAATCCTATTGAAAAATTTTTGTTTGTTTTCCTCTATGCTCATAGCACTTATCACCTCGGGCCATTTTACAGCAAATCACTCTGCTTGAGGAGATTTAAAACAAATTGTTGTAAAAAATGTTGAAATAAAACACTAAATCTGATACAATAGGATCATAATAGAAAAGGGGGCAGATTAAGATGTCAACTGAACGGGAAATCTTAGTGGCACAAAAGGCCGCCATGTTCGACCTGATCCAGATTCTTAAGCAGCAGCCGGACAAGACCTATACCGTAGATGAACTTGAGGCTCTTATTGTAGCCTATATCAAAGGAGCGGAACAAATATAGGAAACGGCCCCGCCAGATGGCGGGGCCTTTGTTTTGATTCAGTTATGCCAGAAGCAACGATACAGTCCATAGCCCACGCTAACCAGCAGAAGAACAAGTCCGCCGGTTATGATATAGCAGGACTGCGTCCATGTCCAAGTACCTTTTGGGACAGGCAATAATGGAAGAGTTAGGCCCGCAAGGATGAAACCGATAGAAAACCACCCTAGGCCAAGGTCCTTATTTCTGCTGGCCGACACGGCACAACCAAACAAAGCACAACCCAAAAGGAGCAGAAGAAGAACAATACACACAACTGTTAAAGTCAGTTCCGACAACTGTAAATATATGGAACCCCACACTATCAGGGGCACTAAGAACCCAAAAAATAAGCTGCCCGCAATAAAATGCTTTTTAGGTGGAAAGACCAAATTTAGCCAGTGCGAAAACATATTTTTCATCTCTTAAATAAACTCCTGATAGTAGTTCCATTCATTAAAGGCTTCATCTCCCATTTCGTTGGTATTTATTTTCATATTTTGCCCTCCATTCCCCAGAAAAATAAATGGCACAACATATTTTAGAGTATCTTAAACATTGGACTCACCACTCTCTATACAAGATTTTTGTTTATTATAACATACATTGCAGAGATATGCAAGCAAAAAATAGTAAAAATGCGAAAAAGGCAGCCATTATTATTAGGTTACACAAGGCCACACGGCCATGTGTGGCCTAATTTTTTTATCGTTTGGGGGTGAGGACGTGGCCGATTATGCTTTTAGG
>JAAWIE010000116.1 GCA_022796195.1 Lawsonibacter sp.
GCCGGGCTGTTTACCGGAATTGCCGCCCAGGCTCTGCTGAAACGGCTGAACAAAATACAAAAATAGCGGACCGCTGTGTGGGCGGTCCGCTGTTTTGTCACTTCTCAAACCTGGGGTCGGGCAGAGCGAGTGCGATGGATTTGGGAATAGGGGCACTAGGGGCGGTATTCTCCTCCACCTGGATACCGGTAATGAAGAAATCGCCCGCCCGTTCGGTCTCCGCCGTGAGGGTAAAAACCGGGTCCGCTGTGCCGATGGTCCTGCCGGTCCCCTTTTCCCGGAGGGAGACAAGGACCTGCACTGACTCCCCGCCGTAGTCCGGAAGCGTCAGGCTGGCGGTCCCCTGGGAGACAGGAATGTTTTCCGTGCGGTGCCACTCCCGCTCTTCCTGAGAGATGGGGGTGCCGTCGGGGTGCTGTCCCCAGGGATTGCGGCCCTCAATATAGGCGGTCAGCCCGATGACGGTCCAGTTTTTGAGCTCTTTGACAGGCTTTGCCGTGAAAGTCAGGGTCAGGTCCTGGTCTCCACGGGCCTGGGGAAAGCCCAGTTCAATTTCGCTGAGCTGGCACTCCGCCGTCTGGAAAATCTCCCGGTCTATGAGGACATATTCCTCCTCCAAAACTGTCCGGCGGTTCAGGGACAGGACCTGGGACCACAGTGCCCCCACCACGAGGGCCAAAACCAGTATGGCCGTTCCCATCCCGGCCAGAAGCAGCTTCATCCTATGGGAAGTTTTGGGGTTGGCGGCGGGAGCCGGGACGGGCTGCTCCACCCCTAAAAGCTGGCCCAAGGTGAGGCCGAAGAGCTTGGACAGCGCGATAAGCTTGTCCAGCTCCGGGATGGTCTGGTCCCCCTCCCACTTGCTGATGGCCTGGCGGGACACCCCCATCTTCTCTCCCAGCTCCTCCTGAGAGAGGCTTAGCCCTTTGCGGAGCTCCTGAATGCGCTGGCCCAATGTCATAGTGGGCACCTCCTTGTGTTTTCTGCCCTCAGCATACCCAATTGAAGGAAATCTGACAACCAGCCGCCAGGTTCTTTTTGTCAACTGTCAGTTGCGGGCCTTGAGACACAAGGCTGTAACTGGAAAAGGCCGGGGAAAGTAAATATATTTATATTTTACTACAGCCGCCGGTAAAAAACAAGCGACATACATAAACCGGCCTTTCTTTGGCACACTAAGGTCAAAGGAGGGCGTTTTTATGTCCAAACACAGCGAGGCCAGCGCGCCCCACCCCAGAAGAGAACCCCGAATCCCTGGGCCGCTGTCTTTGGCCCGGCTGGAGGAATTTTTTACCGACTGTGTGGATTTCAGTAAGCGAGAGATCTTTCTCCACGGGGATAAGTCCCGCAGGGCGGTTGTGTGCTATATCGACGGGCAGGCCCGGACAGAGCGGCTCAACGATTACGTCCTGCGCCCCCTGGCCCAGGACCCCATGCTGGTCTCCGTTCCGGAGGGCGAGCTATTTGAATTGCTCCAGCGGGGGGCGCTCTACGCCCAGGCGGCCCGGCGGGAGACCGAACCGGACCCGGTAGTCTTTGCCCTCATCAATGGAAGCTGTGCCCTCTTTCTGGAGGGACGGGACGACTGTCTGGTATTTCCTGTGGCCACTGAGGAGAAGCGGTCTATAGGCGAGCCGGAGAACGAGCCGGCCCTGAAGGGGGCCCGGGATTCCTTTGTGGAGAGCCTGCGCACCAACACCTCTCTGGTACGCCGCCGCCTCCGGGCCCCGGAACTGAAAATCAAGGAGCATATCGTGGGCCGGCAGTCCCTTACCCCGGTGGATGTGCTGTGGCTGGATGGCATTGCCGACCCCAACACAGTGGCTTTGTTGGAGGAACGGCTGGACGGCATCGATATTGACGGCGTGGAGGCGGCAGGCAATTTGGAGGAGTATCTGGTGGACGCAGCCCGGTCCCCTTTCCCCCTCATGCCCTACACCCAGCGTCCGGACCGTTTCTGCCAGGGACTGCTGGAGGGCCGGGTGGGCCTCTTCGCCGACGGCATCCCCCTGGGCTGGCTGCTTCCCGGCACCATCGACCAGTTCTTTAAGACGGGACAGGATCGGGCCTATCACTGGCTGGCGGCCTCTGCAATCAGCGCCGTGCGCTGGCTGTGCGCCCTTATTACCCTGCTGGCACCAGGGCTCTATATTGCTCTGGTTACCTTCCATCCGGAGGCCATCCCTCCAAAGCTGGCTTTGTCCATTGTGGCCGCCAAACAGGAGGTGCCTTTCTCCACCATCTTTGAGGTTCTCATTATGCTGCTGGCCTTTGAGGTGATTCAGGAGGCGGGCCTCCGGCTCCCCGGCCCCATCGGGGCCACGGTGTCCATTTTGGGCGGGTTGGTGGTGGGCAACGCGGCGGTAGACGCCCATATCGTCTCCCCCGCCGTTCTGATTGCCGTAGCCATCGCCGGGGTGGCGGGGTACACGATGCCCAGCCAGGATTTCGGCAATGCCTTGCGGTTGTGGCGGTTCCTGCTGGCTATTTTGGCCAGCTTGGGCGGATTGTTTGGCCTGACGATGGGATGCGGGGCCCTGATTTACCACATGGCGGAGCTGGACAGCTTCGGTGTGCCCTATCTGGCGCCCTTTACCACGGGGACCAAGGTGCCAAGGGGACACCCCAGCCTGTTCCGCCTGCCTCTGCCCGCCATGAAGTGGCGGGATGGAGCGGTGAATACCAAAAACAGGAGGAATCAGAGATGAGACATGAGCCAAAGGGGAAAGCCTGCCTCCTGCCCGCAGCGGCGCTGTGCCTACTGCTGTCTGGATGTTCCGGACTCCCCGCTGCCCGGGAGATGGGGGACATGGCGCTTCTGCGTACCATGGGGGTGGACAACTCCCCTGCCGGTGTGGCGGTTACCGGTTCCACTGGCCCCAGGGCAAAGGGACTTCAGGGGGAAGGTGAGGCTGCTCTGACCCTGTCCGCTGACCGGGAGTCGCTTAGCGGAGCCTGTCTGGCGATGCAGGGTCAAAGCGACAGCTATGTCTTTTTCGGCTATGTGGATCAGCTCCTGATCGGGGAGGGGCTGGCTGAGCGGGGGGTCCAGCCGGTACTGGACTACTTCGCCCGGGACGGAGAACTGGGCTTGGGAGCCCAGATGTGGCTGGTTCGGGGGGCGACGGCCCGGGAAGCGGTATCCGCAGGCGGAGATCAGGGGGTGGACAGCCGGCTGGAGACCATCCAGAACGACAGCAAAATGGGGATTGCCAACCGTACCCGTACAGCCGGAGAAGTTTACACAGACCTGCTGGAACTGGGCTCTGCCTATCTTCCCGCCCTGACCCCCACAGAGGAGGGGGCAGCCGTTTTGTCTGAGATGGGTTATGGTGTGCTGAAGGACGGTTCCCTGGCCGGGTTTTTGAACGGGGACGCGGCGCGGGGGTTGGAGCTGCTGGCTGGCGGAGTGCAGGGAGACATTCTGGAGCTGTCCGGCTGGCCGGTATCGGTCCAGATTACCTCAGCCCGCACCCAGAGCCGGTTGGAATTTCAGGGAGATACGCCCACTGCGCTGGTGCTGATCTGTAAGGTAGAGGCCCGCCTGTCAGAGTACCGGGACCGCCCAGCCGGAACAGAGCGGAAACGTCTGCTGGCGCAGGTGGAGGACCAGGAGCGGGAGCGGCTGAATGTCGCGCTGAACCAGCTGCGGGCCTGGGGGGCCGACTGCACCGGCCTGGGCGCTAAAGCCGCTATGGCCCGTCCCGCCCAGTGGCAGGCGGTTCGAGGGGACTGGCCGGAATGGTTCAGCCGGGTGCCGGTGAACGTTCAGGTCGAGGTAAAGATTTTATAGGGGCGGACCATGTACACCCCGACATAAAGACGAATAAGGAGGTCCCCATGCGAGAAGACAAAATTTCCCGTACACAGCTGATGGCCCTGCTGTGGGCGGGAGTCATGGCACCGGCGGCAGAACTGCTGCCCTCCTTGCTGATTCCTGAGGCGGGACGGGGTGCATGGCTGGCGGTGGCGCTGGCCGCGCCTCTGGTGCTGGTCTCGGGATGGCTGATGGGTTTTGCCGCCGGACAGGAAGGGTTTGCCAGAGCGGTCAGCCGGCTGTTAGGCCGCTGGACCGGTGGAGCGGTCCTGTTGATCTATATAGTGTGGGGGCTGTTTCTGCTGTCATTGCGCCTGCGGCTGTGCGGGGAACGGCTGTTGGCTTCAGGGGAGCGGGACGGAGCAATGTGGTTCTTTCTGCTGGCCGTGGCTGGAGTCCTGCTGTGGATGGGCCGGGGTGGACTGTCTGCCTTTGCCCGGGCGGGACAGCTCTTTCTCACCGCCCTGCTGGTTACCGCTGGCGTGGTGCTGGCGCTGTCCCTGTTCCAAGCCAAGCTGGAGCGGCTGTTTCCGCTATGGTGGGGTGACATCCCCGGGGCGGCTCATGCGGCGCTGTCCGCCGCTGGTGTGGCGGGTTGGGGTCTGTTCCTCCCCTTTCTAATGGGAGAAGTGCGGGACCAGGGGGAAAACCGGCATTGGCACTGGCTGTTCTGGGGGCTGGGCGGAATGTTGATACTGGCCGCCGCTCAGGCTATCATTTTAGGAAACCTAGGGGTGGGGCTGGCCGGCCGGCTGGAAAATCCCTTCTTTGCCCTGGCAAAAAGCGTAGGGGTAGAGGGGGCCTTTCAGCGGGTGGAAGGGGTCGTGGCCGCTCTGTGGACTTTAGCCGACCTGACCATGGGCGGGGTGTTGGTGTTTGCCGTCCGGACCATGGCGGCTGAACTCCTGCCTGAACAGAGGAGAGCTTGGACGCCCTGGGCAGTGGTGGCAGTTGGACTGGCTGGAGCAATGTTCCTCTTCCCCGCCGCCGGGATTGCCGGGGAATGGAACCGGCGGCTGGTCCCCGCCGCCAACCTGGTTTTGGGGTTTGTACTGCCTAGTTTATTGGCGCTGGTGTGCCGCTTCCGGAGAGGTAAGACATGAATGGGCATATCTTGTAGTGAAATATGGGAAAAGGCCAAAGATATTGAGGGGGAGACGGGAGGGAGAAAAAAGTCTTAAAAAAATGGAAAAACCTACTTGACAAAGGGAGATGGGGGTGGTATTATGTCGAAGCTGTCCGCGAGGACAAGGCATCGGAAACGAAGAAGCCCTGAAGGAGCGAAAAGGATTTTGAAAAAAGTCGAAAAAAGTTCTTGACAAAGGGTGGAAGACGTGGTAGGATGTGAAACCGTCGCGGTAAGCAGCGGGCCACAGCGAAAGCGAAGCGGGAACGAAAGAGTTTGAAAAAGCTCGAAAAAAGTTCTTGACAAGAGCTGGAAGATGTGGTAAGATATGAAAACGTCGCAGTAAGCGCGGTCCACAGCGAGAGCTGAGCTGAGAACAAAAAGTTTGAAAAACTTGAAAAAAGTTCTTGACAAAGCGAAAACGATGTGGTAAAATTCAAAACTGTTGCGACAGCAACAAGCCCACAGAAAAATCTGAGGCGGCACAAAAGAGTTAAAAAACTTGAAAAAAGTGCTTGACAAAGGTTTGAAAGTGTGGTAAGATAAAAGCCCACCGCTGATAAGTGGTGTGTACCTTGTAAATTAAACAACGTAATGAACACGAAGCACCAGAAGGATTGGTTGTTTAAGTAAGTTTCAAGAGAAGCTTGTTGGACAACGTCAATTATTTCTTTGAAGCTAAGGTTTTAGTTTCAATAAGATTGATTTGGGCAGCG
>JAAWIE010000188.1 GCA_022796195.1 Lawsonibacter sp.
GAGATTCAAAATGAAACTGAGTTTAAACGCGATATCGAGATGACAGATGGTGTGAAAGTCATTATTATAAAGCATTGATACACTCGGAAAGCTGAAAATCGTAAGCTACATCTTTTTTGTCAACACAGGACAACTTGCATTGAAAAAAAGATGCAGGCAAAAATCCCGCACTTCGGTGCGGGATTTTTGCAATCAAACGCAGAAAATAGCGAAAGTTCAGAACAATATGAAGTCATTTACAAAATAAGGAAGCGTAAAATAAAAATAACGCGCCGGAGATGCAAATCCGCCGGATTTGGGAGTTTTTGGGAATACGAACAACTCGAACTCTCCAGCGTTCAAAAAGCAAAAAGGCCGTCCGCAGCCTGCCAGTTTTCAAGGCAGACCTGTGGGCGGCCTTTTTCATTTCCAGACTGTTCATATTGATAGTTATGCTTGCTTTGTCTATGATCTATTGTTTGTGCTGTACACCAATTTTTGCGATCTCCTACAATATAAATCTTTCAAACAATACTTAAATATGGACATAGTTGTGTGGGAATTGCAAAAATGCTTTTTGCTATCCAACATTTTAAAAGAGAGCTAAAGATACTGGCTTTGACACTTGCAATATTAGGTTGGATGTGCTATAATATACCAAAATTCAGCAAAATATTCTTTTACGTGTGGACAAAATATCTAAACTGTAATTTTGTATAAAAATGGGGGAATTAATTATGAATATGAAGTGTTATGAACAACTGGAACAAATGCATTTTAACTGCCTTCAAGGTATGTATTTTTCGAAGATTCATCCAAGCGAAAGTAGTACAATTCTTTTAAGTGATAAAATCGAGGACACATATTATAATTATTGTGCATTAATGCAATTTCATAAAGACGAATTCAAAGAATATTGGATCAATGCGAAAAAAATGTTCCCTTCCAATCGTGTACCAGCATTGTACGTTACTCCGTCATCAAATTTGTATGGTCAAGAAAGAAATTTTTTGCAATCGTTTAAAAAGCAATATACTGATTCATGGATGGTAATGCAAAGCGGAAAATATCTCTGTGACCTTAAGATTGATAAAAAAATTGAAATAAAAAGAATTGAAACGCAGGAAGATTTTAAGCAACTGTTCGTTGAAACATTCCAATCTGCGTACAGTGGAGATGACCCGAGCGACCCATACGGACAGTTGTCGCCCACATATAAAGAATCACTCTTAGATTCTTGGGATAGGAATTTAGAATATAAAAAGGATCACTATCTTGCTTTTTATGAAGGTACTCCTGCAGGAGTTTTAACCGCAATATCTTATCAAGAGCTTGTAGGAGTTTACAATGTTGGAACTGTGCCCCAATTTCGTTGCCATGGCCTTGGTGAATCACTGATGGCTACAGTTGCTCAACAGTTAAATAATCATCAAATACTTTTCCTACAAACAGAGAAGGGTTCCCATGTGGAAAAATGGTATGGAAAAATGGGATTTGAGACATTATTTTACGGTGAATGTTATACTGAATAATGAATAAGAAATGATGATTATGAACCAAGATAGAAGAGTTCTTCTCAAAAATGTGCAGTTAGTTGATGTGAAGAAAAATAGCATTCAAGATAATGTTGATATTCTTATTGAAGGAGAAGCTATAGCTGCTGTTGGAAAATTCCCTACATGTATTTGCGAGGAGATTATAAATTGTGAAGGATTGTTTGCGGTTCCTTCACTAATTGATATGCATGTTCATATCACATTTAATTCCATGGTGGACGGAGAGATGTCTCTGAAAAATATATCTTTGAATTTAGTACAAGCGGCACAAAATGGCGTATGCATTGTCCGAGATGTAGGAATGTCTCCAAAGTGGACTATTGAATCGGTCAAGTCAACTTTACCTGAGTATCCTTTACCGCAAGTTTATTTTTCTGGTGCACCAATTTGCGTACTTGGTGGACATGGTTCTGAGTATGGGACGAGTATAGAAATATCTCAAGTGGAAGAATGGGTAAAATCCCACAAGGAAATGGGATATCAATGGATAAAAATCATGAATGATCCAGAAAATCATTCAAAGAATTTTCTCCAAAAACTTGTACTCTGTGCCCACAACTACGATATTAAAGTTGCTTGCCATACTTTTCGTAAAAAGGGAATTAAACTTGCTGTCGATTCTGGATGTGACACTATTGAACATGTTGTTCCTATAGAAAATCTAAACGAACTAAACTGTAAACCCTATTACGTCCCGACCATGTATTCTGCTTGGTTATCATGTAGAAAAGAATGTCTTAATTCTATTTCCGACGAAGCAGCTCAGTATTTGATAGAATGGTATGAATTGTTAAAAGGGCATCTTTCGATAGCTATTTATAAGGGTGTGAAGATTCTTTGTGGGACAGATGCAGGATGTTGCCCATCTAGTTTTGGAGATATTATTCCAGAAATGCAAATTTTGAATATGTTTGGGATGAGTACAATCGAAGTGTTGCAATCAGCCACCATAAATGCAGCTAGATGTTTAAATTGCGATAATAAGTTTGGCTCAATAGAAGTTGGAAAATACGCAAATTTATTCTTAGTGTCTGGTAATCCTTTGAATAATCTTAATCATCTGAACAATCGTAAAATAATCTTCCTATCCGGAGTAAAGATAAAGGATGAGGTGAGTGTACCATGGAATTGAGCGCACCGTTGAATGTTCATTGGGAGATTACCAATGAATGCAATTTCAATTGTTTGCAGTGCTATCAGAGAAGCGATAATAATCGGTGCCATTTGACTGATAATCAGATTCTCTATGTAGCATCCCAGATAGTTGAAGCGGGCATATTTCAGGTGTCACTGTCTGGTGGTGAACCTTTTATGGTTCCTGTTTTGTTTGATGTAATTCGTTTATTTAAGAAAAATAATATTGACGTAATAGTCTGTTCAAACGGTTCCTTAATATCAGATACACATGCCGCATTATTGCGAGAACTTGATGTCCCTATTCAAATTTCATTGGATTCATCCAATGAGCAGCTTAACAATCAAATCCGTGGTCATCAACAAGCGTTTAATTTAGCCTTAAATGCTATTGATATACTTGTTCGACATAGTGTTGATGTGTCTATTTCCTTTTGTGCAACTAAAAATAATTTTATGGATTTGGGGGGTGTGGCAAAGACTTGTATTTCTCACAATGTCAAAAAATTAATAATTGGGGAAATGTTGCCAGTGCGAAGTGACGTTCAAAATAAGAATTTACTTTCGAGAAAAGAATATATAGCTTTTTTAGAAAATGCACGGAAGATAAAGGATGAGTTGGAAAGTTTAGAAATTTTTATAAATACCAATTGGGGATTTATTATTGATTCCTATTTTGATCATGCACCATGTACAGCCCTGGATCGTGATTTTGCTATCTTATATAATGGATATGTGACACCATGTCCATTTATTAGACATATGAAGTATTATTTAGGGAATATTTTGGATGAAAGTATTAAGGAAATTTGGAAGGTAGCAAAAACATCGGAATTTTACAAGATGAAACATAGTGGTTGCGATTCACGCTGTGAACACTATGAAAAGTGTATGTCAGGGTGTAAGGCAGAATTAGCAAACACTGGTCAGTCTATAGAAAAAGGGGATTCTAGATGTATCAAATAGGCTCAGAAGAATATAACTCTCGGATTCGACAGTATAAAATTAGAAAAGAAGATGATTATTTTATTGTGTATTTTCCAGAACTAGGGAGTTATTTTGCAACAAATGAAACTGGAGTTGATATTTTATCCTTTTTTTACCAAAATAAGTGTGATAATTTCTTTGCGTATTTTACAGAGATATATGGGCAACTCGACAAGGACCAGGAGTATGAAGTTTTCAGTTTTATCAAAAGCTTATGTAAACTAAATATTATAGAAAGAGTGAAAAAAGATGAAAAAATTTGAAACACCGTATTTTGTATCCTTAGAAATGAAGTTTCAGCACACTAAACAATGCAAGATGTTTGGAATGCCAAAACGATCTTGCAAGGCATTACCGTCTGGGCTGTCCTCCAAAAAAGCTACAAACAAGGCGTCCAGATTAGCAAAGTAGGTAGATATCTCTCTTGGGAATAATACATAAATAATCTTTATGAGAATAGTGTGTAGCAGATTAATTTATAATGGCATAGGTTAATAATGATGATGTAGTATTCCTCTAGTAGAAGAACTGTTTTTGATAAATGTTTTAAATCCTACTAGTGCTTAAAACGGAATAGGCGGAAGGGTGATAAAAATGGCAGTCGAGAATTCTCTTGTTTATGTTGACAAAAATCTCGTGGTTCCATTAGCAGCTAAATTGCTAGGCTCAACGATATCGATTAGTAAAGGCTCTTCTGCAGAAGGGGGATTTGATTGGTTTTTTCAAAGTAGGGCAGGTATTGAATATAATAAAGAAATTCAAACTAATATTGTTGACTTTTTTGCAGAAGATATATTTGCTATGGCATATGATAAAATTGAAAATAGACAACTCCATGTAAAGGAATTTTGCAAAAATGTGCAATTAATGAAATATTCATTATCTGATATAGTGAGTATAGAAGGTATTCTTCAAGTACCTAATGTTTCAATCGGCAAATATAATCCTTTTGATCCACCCAAGATTGATATTCCGAAAACTTTCAAAATAAATGACATAAACTGCTATAGCGGGCGATTGTCAAAGGATGGTTTTACAGTTCCAATTTACTTTCCTATCAATTCCAAGGAACTGGTTTGTTATTGTATCGATCAGCCCGTTGAAATCGTTGGTGTATTGAAGTGGTCGCCACCATATGATGTAAATACTTATTCTATGAACCAAATTGTTTTAGCCGTGGCTTTATTACAGCAAAGGTAGTTTATATGAATGGAGAATATAACAGGCCACTAACTCTGACAGATTTTTTATATCTCATAGTCCTCTATTTGGGAATTAATTCTTTACTAACTTGTCAGCAGTGGCAAATATATATTTTATTTACAGTCATATCACTTTCGTTAATTGTAGATTGGACTTCAGCGTTTACAATGTCTCCCAAAGCTAGTAAGATTTTGCTTATATCTGATATTTTGACTTCAATAAATTATTTATGTTTATACCAAGCTACTACGAGTCTTGAATTTTCAAACACAACTACATTTGTTCGGTATTTCTTTCACTATGCTATAGTATTTATAATATATTCTATTTGGAATATATTTTTGCTCATAAAAACTCAAGCTACCCAAGAAACAGCTAATTTTCTTAAAACTTATACGATTGTTGGAATAGTGTTTTCTTTCGTATGTTTAATTTCTTTTGTACTTGTACTCACAAATATAGTCTCAACATTTGTGTGCCTCAATATCTCATGGGTAATTTGTTTGATACATTTTTTGGAATTATTTTTATGGCTATGGTTTACTTTTTTCAAACCCCGCAAAAAATAGGAGTATAAAGTCAGTATTTTTTCTCTTCCTGTTTTGCAAAAGAAAAACAGGTATCCGCAAGCCGTTGTGGCGCAATGGTTACGAGGCTGCATCTTTTTTGTCAACGAAGGACAAAAATCCGCTGGAATCTGATGATTTCAGCGGATTTTTGTAACTTTTCAGTCATCTTT